>CALMMH010000868.1 GCA_937868145.1 uncultured Phycisphaerales bacterium | reverse complement strand
ATGACGACTGTTTTCAGCGACATCAAGTATGCCTTCCGGAGACTCATCAAGACACCCGGTTTCTTGGCCATGGCGGTGATCACGCTCGCCCTGGGCATCGGGGCCAACACCGCGATCTTCTCCGTGGTGTACGGCGTCTTGCTGCGGCCCCTGCCGTTTCCCCAGCAGGACCGCCTGGTCACGCTCAGTGAATGGTCCAGGCAGGTGCCCGGCATGTCCATCAGCTATCCCAACTTCCTCGACTGGCGGACACACCAGACCTCCTTCACGGCGATCGGGGTCTCCAGGAGGCAGTCGTTCATCTGCGTTGGCACGGACGGCACGGAGCGGATCCTCGGGACCATGGCCAGCCACGACCTGTTCACGGCCATCGGCTTGCCCGCCCTGCGGGGCCGGCTGTTTGGACCGGATGACGACCAGGCTGGTGCGGAACGCACGGTCCTATTGTCCGAGGGTTTCTGGAAGCGGACCTTCGACGGACGGGACTCCGCCATTGGCGAAAAGATTCAACTGAGCGGTGATTTCTATACTGTCGTCGGCGTGCTCCCTGATGCGGTCCAACGCCTGGGCGGCGCCACGGACCTGGCCGTGCCCCTGGGCCTCTGGAGTGACCAGTATCGCAATCGCGGGGATCACCCCGGGCTCTACGCCACCGCACGGCTGAAGCCGGGGGTGACGTTCGAGACCGCCCGGTCCGAGATGCGGACCCTCGCCGATCAACTCGCGAAGGCGTATCCGGACACCAACACCGGAATTTCGATCGAGATGCATCGATTCACCGACAGTGTCTTCGGTTCTGTGCAAACGGCCCTGTACCTGCTGCTGGGCGCGGCGGGTTTCGTCCTGCTGATCGCCTGTGCGAACGTCGCGAACCTCCAGATCGTCCGGGCCCAGACCCAGGGGCGGGAGTTCGCCATCCGCGCGGCGCTCGGCGCGAGGCGTTCGCGGATCATCCGTCAACTCCTGGTCGAGAGTCTTCTGGTCGGCCTGCTGGGCACCGCTGCCGGGCTGGTGCTCGGCGTCTGGGCCATTGCGGGTCTGCGCGCGATCGTGCCCGCAGACGTCCCACTGATCGAGGAGGTCGCCCTCAACGGCTGGGTCCTGGCCTTTTCCATAGGCGTGGGCCTGCTGACCAGTGTCCTCTTCGGGCTTGCGCCGGCAAGCCATGCGATCGGGCAGGACCTGAGGACGGCCTTCGCCCAAAGTCACCGCACCGTCGGCGCCACCGGCGGCCGTCGCTGGCGTGCGGCCCTCATCGTCGGTGAGTTCGCCCTGACCTGTCTCCTGGTGACCGGCGCCACCCTGATGGTGCGGACCCTGGCCAATCTCCAACGGGCCGATCTCGGCTATTCCACAGAGCACATCCTGACGTTCGACCTCGAACTGAGCGGTCCGGCGTATCAGCCATCGGCCCAGCGGTCGTCCGTCCTCGAACGTGCTTTGGATCGCCTCTCCGCACTGCCCGGGGTGACGAAGGTCGGCCTCGTGACCCCGCTTCCCATGCGGGGCGGCAACCAGAGCACCTATTACATCGAGGGGACCTCCGTGGCCGGCCCGGGCCAAGCCCCGTCGAGCGAGCGGATCCAGATCAACGGCGAGTACTTCGCCGCCCTTGGCATCCGCCTGACGGCCGGTCGCACCTTCGACGCACAGGACACGGACTCCTCACAGCGTGTGGTCATCGTGGACGACCTGTTCGTGGAGAAATGCTTCACGGGCCAGAATCCCATAGGCCGACGGTTCGTCTACGGCAACAATCCGCCGGCCCGGGAATCGGACTGGATGCAGATCGTCGGCGTCGTCAGCCACATCCAGAACTTCGGACTGCGGAGTGCGACGCGCGAGCAGACCTACGTGCCGTTCACGCAGAGCAAGCCCACAGGCGTATCATTCGCCCTGCGAACCGAGCGTGATCCGGCCGCGCTGGCCCCTTTCCTGCGCGAGGCCATGCACGAGGTGGTGGCGGACCTGCCTGTCTTCAATTTCCGTACCATGGGCGAACGGTTTGCCTCCAGTATCTCCACGGAGCGGCTGACCCTGCTGTTGCTGGGGCTCTTCGCAGGCCTCGCCCTGGTGCTTGCGGCGATCGGCCTCTACGGCGTCCTCAACTACACCGTGGGGCAGCGGACCCGTGAGATCGGTGTCCGCGTGGCCCTGGGCGCGACGTCACGCTCGGTCGTGGGCCTGATCGTGGCTCAGGGCCTGAGACTCGCCGGGCTCGGCCTGCTGCTCGGCCTGGGCACCGCGATCTGCCTCGCCCGATCGCTCCGAGGTCTTCTTTACGAGGTCTCGCCCTTTGATCCGGTGAGCTTTGCCGGCGTGGCCCTCCTGCTTGCGGCCATCGGCTCCCTGGCCTGTTGGCTGCCCGCCCACCGGGCGACTAGGGTCGATCCGATGGAGGCGTTGAGATATGATTGAAAAGAGGGTAGTCGATGGCCGGTAATCGGTTGTCCGCAAGGGAAGACTGACTACCGACTACAGACAACCAATAGACGACAACTGACGACTGGAGATTTCATGATTCGACTGAGAAACATCGAGAAGTGCTACGCGACCCGCGCGGGCAAGAACTACGTTTTGCGGCAGATCAACCTGGACATCGAGGAGGGGGAGTTCGTGACGTTCAT
>CALMMH010000867.1 GCA_937868145.1 uncultured Phycisphaerales bacterium | reverse complement strand
CCGACATCCACGCCATTGACGTAGTAGGTTTCGTAGGCTGGGGTGTACTTGCCGGGTTTGTCGTAGGGATGGGCCCACATTTTACCGCCGGCCGGAAGACGGAAGCCGGTGGATTCGCCCGTCACGACGTACTTGTCCTCGCTTTTTTCGGGGAAGCGGTAGCGGAATGCGACACCGTCGTTGTAGGCTCGGACGATCAACTCGATCTTGGCGCCGCCGGCGTTCTGGAAGACCAGGGTTTGCTCGTTGGCGAAGTTGCGGCAGGTCTTCCGCTTGCCGGTGAGCATCGTGTAGGTCTCGTCGAGGGTCTTGACGGTTCCGGCTTCGACGAACTTCAGGCCGTCGACGAAGCTCTGGTCCTTGCGGCTGATGCCCAGGGGGGACTGAGACACCACAGTCTGTTTGTCACAGACGACGTCGTACTGAAGCTGGTTTTTTCCGGCCAGGCTGACTCGGATCGCGATCTGGCCGTCCGGCGAGGCGACGGTCCAGTTCGTCTTGGCGCAGGCCATTTGGGTGAATAGCAGGGCGGTGAACGCGGCGACGACGGCCGCGCGTCGAACGTGTGACGTCATGATGTGCCTCCTTGAGTATCGGTTCGGCGGATCTCCCGCACGGGGAGACCCCTATTCTCGGCGATAGGATACGTCGCTCCTGCGGCGATTTCAACCACCTCACCAGGCAAATGCTCGGATTGACACGCGCCGGTTGCGTTGCTATCCTGAAGGCATGGCCGAATCCATGAACCATGACGTTGAGAAAGCTCTATAGCCCCAGGCGACTCGTTCTCGTCCTTGCCTGCGTTTTTCTCTGCGGGCTCGCCCTCGGTCCCGGAAGACCTCTCGTCTCGGCCCGGATTCTGGGCGTCCGCGACCCGGTGCTTTATCTCCTCGTCGAGGACTCCAACGGCGTGCATTTTGTCGCGGCCGATGCCGACACCGTCCGCAACGAGCCCAACCTGGTCATCATCACCCACGGCTGGTATGAACGTGAGTCCTGGCCGGCCCGGATGGCCCTGGCGATCCATCGGCGAGTGGATCACCGGGCGTGGTGTTGCGGCTGGTACGACTGGCGAGGGCAGGCGAGCCATCTGCTTCCCTCAGACGCGGCGACGGTCGCCCGCGACGAGGTGGGCCCCTCGCTGGGCCGGCAGATCGTTGGTCTCTCCCGCCAATGGCGGCACGTCCACCTGATCGGCCATTCCGCCGGTTCCTGGCTGATCAACGAGGCCGCGGGCGCAGTCGCCTCGCAGACCTCCGCGAGCATCCACATGACGTTCCTCGACGCCTATGCGCCGAAGGGGTGGGACCCCGGGACGCTCGGCCGGTTCGCCGCCGATCCGTGCGAGACCTGCTGGATCGAGCACTATTTCACCCGCGATCCGCTCGGCCATCTGACGGAAAACCTGCTGCCCTGCGCCTGCAATATCGACGTCACCGACGTCAATCCGGGTTTCAACAGCCACAAATTCCCCTGGCGCTGGTACCAGGCCACCATCGTCGGCGGGTATGCCCCGGACGGTCGATTTGCCGGTCGGCACGTGCATTGCGAGGCTTCGGGCCTGCAGTACGGCTATGAGCGATCCCTGGAATCAGGCTTGTCCCCTTGGCGAACGAGCTTGTCCCTCAAGACTTCCGAGGAACCCATCCGGGTGCCCGGTCCCCAATAGAGTCGGTTGCGTCCGGATTGCGGGCGGGCCGATTGTGTCTCGTTCAGCCGGCCGGACCTGCGGTCTTCGCCTACTTCAACAGCGCCGCCGCCCTCACGGGGTCCACCCTCGCCATGATTCGCGAAGCGAGATGTGCGTCCCCGGCGATCTGAACCCCCGCCTGGGCCGCGACCGTTGCGGCGGCAGACGAATCGAGTCCGGGTCCCTGCTCGTCGGACGTCGCGCATCCTCTTTCGACGAAGAGATCTATTCGATCGACGCAGTCGGCCCTGATGTCGATGAAACCCGCCTCGGTCATGGTCTGCCTGAGGAATTGATCCGACAAGGTCAGGGCACCGTCCATCCCGACGGGCTTCTTGTCTTGTTGCGTGGTCGACTGCCCTTCCGCCGCGTTGTTGACGCGAGGCAGACCATACGAGAAACTTGCGCTTCCGATACTTTCAACCCCGTTCATACACTCTCCTTGATATCCGCAGTGATCGGTTGGTGAGAATGAAGAACTTCAGGACGCCCCCGTTTCGAAAAGTATACGAATGACAGTCGTCCCCAGCAAATGGCTAGTTGCACCGGGTGGATGTCGGGGTCGGGACCCGTTTTGCCGTGTTTCCGGAAGGCCTTGTAAGGACGGACCAAGGGCACTATAATTAGGGTTTATCCTGAACCTATGGAGACAATGGGTATGGCAAAACTGACGAAACTTGCTGATATCGTATCCCTGTGC
>CALMMH010000866.1 GCA_937868145.1 uncultured Phycisphaerales bacterium | reverse complement strand
CCTCTTCGACTCCGACCTCGATGGAGAGACTGTTCGCCTGAGCCGGCTTCACCTCCAACTCGATCGACCAGGGACCGATGGGGGCTTTGATCTTGCCGGGCGAAGACATCCCGCCAAACCAGTAGCCCACCGTCTGCAAATCCTCGCCCAGGAACTTCTGAAGGTGCTGGCGCAGCGGCTCCGGCAGTTGGCTGACTTGCGCGACAGGAGTCGCGTCATTGGATGTGTTGCCGGCCCACTTCATGTCCATGATTTGAACGTCCGGAATCCCGGCGATCACCTGCTTGACGGTCTCGTTGGAGACCGCCCGCCCCTGAATCTCGACTCTCTGGGCGCGATCCTCCGGGACGGCATGACTGCTGAAACGGTCGATTTGGAGTTCCTTCCCTTCGCCGGTCTTCAACAGACCCCACAGATCCACATCCAGAGGAGCTGCAAGCGCGATCTGGAACGACCCGAAATCCGAGTGCTTGGGCGGCAGTTCAACCATGTAGACGCGACACAGCAGAGATTGGGACTCAGGCGCGCCCTCGGTTGCGACATCCAGTTGCTCAATCAATGCGACAAGCTGCGACATCTGCTTCTCCGGAGCTCGCAGGATCAGGCGATTGGCGTTCTCATCCACAACGACCTGGATATCCTCGTTCTGGGACAGGACCTGCAGGACGTTCGACATCTCGTTCGCGGCATAGTACTTGAGGTTGACGACCTTCACCTGTACATCGGCTCGATCTTGCACGGCGTCTTCCTGGGCCCATAGCGCGCCCGAAATCGTCAGAATCGCCGCACTCAGGACCATCAGCATTCGTTTCTTCATCGTTTGATCTCCTTCTTCATTCACAGATTCCACACGACATAAACCTCACCGCCATCCAGAGTCCCATACAGGACCCGCTGCGGCGTGGCGGTCCCCCGGGTCTTCTCGAGAACAACCTCGGGGTTCTCGATCCCCGGAAACAGACGCTCGACGGCCGGACCCTTGAAGACCTCCGCGTGTTGCAGACGATCGATCGTCAGAGGTCTGTCCGCAGCGGCCACCGGGGCCACAACCGACGGCAATGCAACCTCCAGCCGATCGTTCAACAAAATGAACATCAGGACGCATCCCAGGATAATCCCCATGGCGAAGGCCACAGCGGGTCGTCGAAACACATGGAGCCAGGTCCAGGACCAGGACCGTTGGCGGCCCTGCCACGACTGTCGGAAGATCTCCGCCTTCTGACGAACGGACAATTCGGGCACAGGCGACCGATCCAACTGCTCGACCACCGCCAGAAACGATCGATACTCCCGCAACAGTTGCTCGCGCGATTCGAACCGGCCCGGGAACAGAGTCTCGAACTCTTCCAACGTAAAACGCCTGTTGTCCATCATCGTGAACCTCTACTCATTGAGCGTCACCGTCAGTTTGGCCCGCAGCGCCAGCAGGCACCGGCGGATATGGGTTCGCACCGTGCCTTCCCGGCAGCCCAGCGTCCGTGCGATCTCCTCCAGCGGCATGTTCTCGAAGTACCGCAGGACGAACGCGGTCCGCTGGTTGACGCTGATCTCTTTCATCGCCTCGTGAATCCGCTGTCGAACGGTCGCGTCGTCCACCTGTAGCTCTTGAGCCCCTTCGTGTTCATCCGCCACCAACAACTCGGCGAACGTCTCGTCGATCTCGACGTGGTTGCCCCGCCTCTTCCACCGCCGGTAGAAATCGATGGCGGTGTTGGCCGTCACCGCGTTCAGCCACGCGACGAACGACTGCTCGCACCGAAACCGCCCGAGACTGCGGAACACCTTCATCCACACCTCCTGCACGCAGTCGGGCACCTGAGACGAGTCCAGCACGATTCGATAGCAAATGCGATGCACCCGGTCGATGTGGCGATGGTACAGGCACGCCGCGGCGTCCCCGTCGCCCCGCTGAACCGCCTCGATCAAGGCTTCATCTGAGTTCGAATCATACTGCGTCATTCCTATAGTATGTACGATCCCCGGGCCGGATGTGAATACACGTCCCGGAAGAATCCGGCCTGGCCCATCCTGTGTCCTTGAAACGTCAATCCCCTTTGACTTGCCGGGATTGAGGAGTATAATGACTTCGAGCCTCGCAGATTGTGGATGAGCGGTTCGGGAGCGAGGGTATCTACTCGAGATTGGGAGAAGTAATATGAGAATTCTTGGCGGAAGCGCGCGGAGTGTCGGAACCCGGTTCGTTCTCGGGACAATCGCATTGATGATTGCGGCGGGCAGTGTAAGGGCCCAGGAGGAAGGCGGCGAGCCGAATCCGACGCTCGGGCGACGCAGTCCCAAGCTCCCCTTCGTAGCAGGCGAAGTGGTCGTCAAACTCAAAGCAACGCAAACCGGCGGAGTCGGGACCCTTTCGGAGAATGCGGCCCTGCAGCGGAACCAGGCGACTCTTTCGCAGTTGCAGCTAAAATACGGGGTCGAGAACAAAGGCCCCGTGTTCAAACACATTCACGAACAGCTGCGCCAGGGCAAGTCCCAGGGCCGACTGAGCATCGCATCAGCGAACAGCGCAGTCCTGCAATCACAGACCCTGTCGCAATTCTATGTCTTGAAGACCGAACGGGCCGTACAGGCAGTCTGCACCGAGCTCAATGCCGACCCTGCGGTCGAGTACGCACAGCCCAACTATGTCTATTCGCCGTGCGAGACGCCGAACGATCCGGAATTCGCCGATCAGTACGCCCACCAGCTCATTCAGATGGAGGATGCCTGGGACATTTCCACCGGGAGCCGCGACATCATCGTGGCCGTGCTGGGGACAGGCGTCGATGTAAATCATCCGGATCTCGCGGACAACATCTGGGTGAACCAGGATGAGGTCGCAGACAACAAGATCGACGACGACGGCAACGGCTACGTCGACGATGTCCACGGCTGGAACTTCGCAACGGCCAGCGACGACATGACACCGTGGTACGAACACGAGACCGAAGTCGCCGGGGTCATCGGCGCCGTCGGCAACAACGGCGTGGGCGTCTGCGGGGTCAACTGGCAATGCAGCCTCATGGTGCTGGAGACCGAGTACACGTCGAGCGAAGTGGCCGAAGCCCTGGATTACGCCGCGGCCAACGGCGCCCGCGTGGTCAACATGAGCTTCGGATCCGATGAATTCGGCCCCGACGGCGACCCGGTCGTCCAGACGGCTATCGACAACGCATACGAGCAGGGAGTGCTCCTGGTCGCCAGCGCCGGCAACGCCGATTCGAGCCGTCCGCATTATCCGGCGGCCTATCCCAACGTCCTGGCCGTCGCCTCCACCAACGGCGAGGACCTCAAGACCGGTCACAGCACCTTCGGCAACTGGGTGGACATCGCGGCCCCCGGAACCGACATCGTCACGACGGAAGTCGACGGCGAATACATCGCCACCGCAGGCACCTCGTTCTCCGCGCCCTACGTGGCGGGAGTCGCGGCCCTGGTGCTTTCGCACCGGCCCGAGCTGACGCACATCCAAGTGCGAGCCATCCTTGAGAACACCACGGACCCCGTTTACTACGGCGATCTGGATCCCAATCTCGGGTACATCGGCACCGGACGCGTCAATGCTTATGAAGCCTTGGAGGCGTCAGACGAATCTCTGCCTCTCAGCGAGATCTTCGTCCCCATGCCCAACCAGATGTTCGCGGCCGACGGCAACGCGATCGATCTGTGTTTGTTCGTCCATGGCGACTCCTACCGACTGGACTACCGT
>CALMMH010000865.1 GCA_937868145.1 uncultured Phycisphaerales bacterium | reverse complement strand
ATGGCCATCTCGGGCTTGCCCGCCTTGCAGGCGTCAATCCATTCCTGGTGATGACCGGGAGAACGAAGCAGTGTCTTCTCGGGTTTCTTGTATTCTTTCATTTTCGATTCGGGGATCAGCCTCGGCGGGCCGGACCAGCCGCCGCAGAGGATCTTGCCCTTGTCGCCGACAAACAGGATGCCGTTGTCTTCCAGCTTGCGGCCGTCTTCGAGCTCCGGCGGACGCGGGGGCAGCTTGCCGCCGTCGTACCATTTCATCGTGACCGCCGGGCGATTGCCCTTGGCGGGGAATTCGTACGTGATGATCGACCACTTGGGCAGGGTCTCATCATTGACTCCGCTGGTCTCGGCCTCGACCGCCACCGGCGCGTCGAGATCGAGGCAGAAGAACGCCGGGTCGGCGTTGTGCACGGCCATGTCGCCCATGGCTCCGCAGCCGAACTCCCACCAGCCACGCCAATCGTGAGGGACATAAGCCTTGTGATAGGGTCGCCAGTGGGCGGGCCCCAGCCAGGCATCCCAGTTCAAAGTCGCCGGGATAGCCATGGTATCCGTCGGCCGATCGATCCCCTGCGGCCACCACGGACGCGTGGACGTGCCGGGCCGGTCGCTCCAGACATGGACTTCACGAACCGGACCGATCGCGCCGTCGTGGAGGTATTCGTACGTCAGCCGGAGGCCTTCGCCCGCGTGGCCGCCCTGGCCCATCTGCGTGACGACCTTCATCTCCTTGGCGACTTCCGTCATGCGACGGGCCTCGTAGATCGTGTGGGCCATGGGCTTTTCGCAATAGACGTGCTTGCCCATCTTCATGGCCATGATCGCCGCCGGGGCGTGGCAATGATCCGGCGTGGCGACCATCACCGCGTCGATGTTCTTATGCTCTCTATCGAGCATCTGGCGGAAGTCCTGGTACTTCCTGGCATTCGGGAATTTGTTGAATGTCCCGGCCGCACGCTCCTCGTCCACGTCGCACAGGGCAACAATGTTCTCGCTGCTCAGGGCGTTGATGTCGCCGCCGCCCTGGCCGCCGACGCCGATGCCGGCGATATTGAGCTTATTGTTGGCCGAGTCCGCGCCCGCCCCGCCGAGAACGTGCCTGGGCACGAAAGTGAAGGCCGCGGCTACCGCCGCGGCCTCCACGAACTCTCGACGTGACAAACCGGAACCACGGTCGGCCTTTTTTGAATGGTTCGATTCATTCATAAGGCGTAATCTCTCGTGTACAACGGAGCAGAGAACTCCGCGCTGCGTGATCCACTTAGACGTTCATCGCCAGCGGACCCCAACCCTCGCGAGGCTCGCGCCAGGCCAGGTCGTTGATCTTCGGATCGCTGGTGATCTTGCCGCTCTCGTCCAACTCGAGCTTTTTGCCCGCGCGGGCGCAAAGGTTGCCGAGCTGAATGTTGGCGGCCATGGGGCCCGAATAGCTCCAGTTGGACCGGCTGAACTCCCGAGGCTTCTCACCTCGGCAGGCCATGAAAAACTCCTCGTGATGGCCCGGCGAACGTTCGAGCAGCTTTGCGGGCTCGCCGAATTCGTTGTGCCGCTCCAGGGGGAGCAGCCGCACGCGTTCCCAGTAGTCCCCTTCCACCAGCAGCTTGCCTTTGGTGCCGTAGATCAGATTGCCGGTCCTCGGCAGATTCATCGGGCGTCCTTTGCTGGCGAGTTCCTCCGGCGGTATCGGCATGAGCGGCCTGCCGGTTCCGTCGTTGCCCTCATACCAGAAGGTCCTGAAGCCGGGCCGACTGCTCGTGGCGCGGTAGGTGCTCTTGACGATCATGCCGGCTGGCCACATATCCGTGACAGGTCCGGTCATGATGTACGGCTCGGCCGTGGCGGCATAGCCGGGCTCCATGATCGAATAGATGCCGTCGGTGGTGTGGCAGGCCATGTCGCCCAGGGCGCCGGAGCCGAAATCGACAAAGCCGCGCCAGGCGAAATCATGATAGGTTCTATTGCCCTTGTAGGGACGCATCGGGGCCGGTCCGATCCAGGATTCCCAGTCCAGCGTCTCGGGAACCGGATCCGATCCTTCCGGACGGCCGCCGCCCTGGGGCCAGATCGGACGATTCGTCCAGGTATGGAATTCGGTGACCTCGCCCACGGCGCCGGCCTTGACGTATTCGTACGCCTGACGCCAGCCCTCGCCGGCGTGGCCCTGGTTGCCCTGCTGAGTGACGACCTTGGGGTTCTTGGCATAGGCGGCCGCCAGAAGCTGCGCCTCGCGAACCGACCACGTCAGCGGCTTCTCGGTGTAGCAGTGAATGCCCATGGAAACCGCGGTCATCGACGGAGCGAAGTGGGTGTGGTCCGGCGTCGCCACGAAAACCACGTCCAACTCCTTGCCGTGATTCTCGAATACCTTCCGCCAATCGGTATACCCTTTGGCCTGCTCCCAACCCTGTCTGCCGGTTACGCCGCCCCACCGGGTCTTGTCGACTTCGGCAAAGGCGACACACTGAAGGCCGGCCTTGTACGAGGCTTCCGTGTGGGCGCCTGCCCGTCCGCCGACGGCGATGAACCCGACCTGGAGCTTCTCATTGAGCCCCTGGCCCCGAACCATCTTCGGGAAACTGAGGGCGCTGGCGGCTCCTGCGGCAACCGCGGTTCCGAGGAACTGACGACGTGTGATGTTTGACATGAACCTGACTCCTTAACTTCTGATGAATCAAAGTGTTTCTTTACAGGGACCATCCCTCGCGGAACTGCGGTTTCACAAAGGCGTTCGCCTTCTCGTCGTTGGTGACCTTCATGTTCTCGCCGTCCCAGAGCAGCACCTTCTCGGGATTGAGAACCGCCAGGTTGCCCATGACGACCGTTTCGGTGAACGGGCCGGAGTAATCGAAGTTCGAGCTGGCCACCGGTCCGCCTTTGCAGGCGCTGATCCAATCCTGCTCGTGGCCGTCCACGCCGCCCTTGACTCGGCGAAAAGTCTTGGCGGGTCTCTTGTAGGCCTTCATCTTGGACTCGGGGAAAATGCGAGGATTCTCGCAGTACGTGTCGCAGATGAGCTTGCCCTTGTCCCCGACGAAAATCGTGCCGCTTTCCGGGATGCTTCGTCCGGCTTCGAGATCGTCCGGCCGCTCCGGCATGATGCCGCCGTCGTACCAGTGGAGCTTCACCGCCGGCATGTTCCCGCGGGCCGGGAACTGATAGTGCACGATTTCGGCCGAGGGATAGGTTTCTTTGTTGTCGAACCGGGTCCACATCTGCTTGACTTCCCAGGAATGGCTGGCCTGGACGCTGACCGGGTACTTGAGCTTCAAGGCCGAGAACGCGGCATCCATCACGTGGCAGCCCATGTCGCCCAGGGCGCCGGCTCCGAAGTCGATCCACGCGCGCCAGTTGAACGGCAGATAGATCGGGTTGTACGGCCGCATCGGCGACGGCCCGATCCAGAGATCCCAATCCAGACCTTCCGGCACCGGAGGCGTCTCCGTGGGCCGATCGATGCCCTGCGGCCACACCGGACGGTTCGTCCAGCAGTGCACCTCGGTCACGTTCCCGATCGCGCCGTCCTGGATCCACTCGCTGACGAGCCGAAGCTCCTCGCTGGAGTGACCCTGGTTGCCCATCTGGGTCTGCACTTTGTACTTGCGGGCGGCCTCGGTCAGCATGCGGGCTTCCCACACGCTGCGAGTCAGCGGCTTCTGAACGTAGACGTGCTTGCCCCGCTGCATCGCGGCCATCGCAACCACGGCGTGCAGGTGGTCCGGCGTGGCGACGATCACCGCGTCGATGTCCTTCTGCTCGTCGAGCATCTTGCGATAATCCGTCCACTTTTTCGCGTTCGGATACTTCTCGAACACGCCGGCCGCGTACTTGGCGTCCACATCGCACAACGCGACGATATTCTCGCTCGCGCACTTGGCGACGTTGTTCTGTCCCATCCCGCCGACGCCGACGCCGGCGATGTTCAGCTTGTCGCTCGGGGCGGTATTGCCCGCGCCGCCCAGGACGTGCCGGGGCACGACCGTGAACGCGGCCACGGCCGCGGCGGCGCCGACGAAGTCGCGGCGGGACAAGCCCTTGTTCTTTGACTGTGTCATGATCTACCTGCCTCTCTGCTGTGATTTGTCATCGAGAGCGACACCGGACGTCATGTCCACAAGAGGATAGGCATGACGTCCCGGCGTCGTAACGATAATCTTCTACATCTCCAGCGACCAGCCGTCGCGATAGTGCGTCTGCACGAAATCGTTGGCCTTCTCGTCGTTGGTGACCTTCATGTTCTCGCCGTCCCAGAGGAGTTTCTTACCGACGTTCTCGGGACGAATGGCGAGGTTGCCCATCGTGACCATCTCGGTGAAGGGTCCCGCGTAGTCGAAGTGCGATGTGGCCTGGCCGCCCGTGCGGATGGCCTCCAGCCAGTTGCCCTCGTGGCCGGTCGTGATGCGTTTGAGGGTTTGCGGGGGTTTGTTCTTGAGGAACTCCCGGTGCCGCTCGAAGGGCAGCAGTTGCGGGCCGCCGCCGTATTCACCGCAGCGGAGGACGCCCTTGCTGCCGATGAACAACACGTTGCTGGACTCCTGGTCGATCGGACGACCGACTTCCAGCAGATCCGGACGCTGGGGCTTGAGGCCGCCGTCATACCAATGGACCTTCACGGCGGGCATATTCTCGCGGGCCGGATACTCATAGTGAACCATGGAAGCCAGCGGGAACGTCTCGTTGTTGACCGACGTGCAACTTGCCTCGACGCTGGTCGGGTACTTGAGCTTCAGCGCCCAGAACACCGGGTCCAGAACGTGGCAGGCCATATCGGCCAGGGCGCCGCCGCCGAAATCCCACCAGCCTCGCCAGGAGAACGGAAGATAGCACTTGTTGAACGGACGCTCGGGGGCCGGTCCCAGCCACAGGTTCCAGTCGAGCGTGCTGGGAATATCATGGACTTCCTTGGGCCGATCGATGCCCTGCGCCCACACCGGCCGGTTCGTCCAGGCGTGGACCTCTTTCACCTCGCCGATCACGCCGGCCCAGATCCACTCGCAGATGTCGCGGACGCCATCGCCCGAATGGCCCTGGTTGCCCATCTGGGTGACGACTTTGAACTTTCGGGCGGCCTCGGTCATCGCGCGGGCCTCGGACACCAGACGAGTCAGAGGCTTCTGGCAGTAGACGTGCTTGCCGCGTCGCATCGCCGCGATCGAGGCGATGGCGTGCATGTGGTCCGGCGTGGCGACGATCACCGCGTCGATGTCTTTCTGCTCGTCGAGCATTTTGCGGAAATCTTTGTACTGCTTGGCATCGGGGTACTTCTTGAACTGGTCGGCCGCGCGATTCCAGTCCACGTCGCACAGGGCCACGATGTTCGCCCCGGCGGCGGCGCAGGCGTTCGTGTTGCCCGAGCCCATGCCGCCGGTGCCGATGGCGGCGACGTTCACTTTATCGCTCGGGGCCGTGTTGCCCTGGCCGCCCAGGACGTGTCGGGGCACAACCGTGAACGCGGCGACCGCAGCGGCAGCGCCCACGAAATCACGACGGGAAAGCTTCCCATCCTGCTTTTGCTTCTCGATCTTCTTTTCCATGTTCGTTGGTCCTCAAAAGAAACGTTAAGCGAATTTGCCGTTTCATGTCGCGGCCAAACCGGCTGCCGCGTTTGCACTCATTTTTGCTCCACGAGCCAGATGTTGCGGAACTGCACGGGGTTGCCGTGGTCCTGCAGGTAGATGCCGCCGGGCTCGGACTCGTTGCCATCCATCGCGCCGCCGGTCGGGCCCGGAAGCTTGCGGCGGTCGTGGATCGTCACGCCGTTGTGGACGACGGTGACGACCGCGTCCTCGGTCTTGCTGCCGCCGGCATCGAAACGCGGGGCCCGAAACGTGATGTCGTAGGTCTGCCACTGCAAAGGCGGCAGGGCCATATTCACCATGGGGGCGCCGACCTGGTAGATGCCGCCGCACTCGTTGTCCCGCCCTTCCAGGCCGTAGCTGTCCAGCACCTGGATCTCGTAGCGGCCCTGGAGATACACGCCGCTGTTGCCGCGGCCCTGACCGCGAGCGGCCGGCATGAACGGTGTGCGGAATTCGATGTGCAGCTTGAAATCCTTGAATTTGCCTTGGGTCACGATGTTGCCCGTGCCGCCTTTGACCTCCATCGCGCCGTCCACGAGCGACCACTTGACCTTGTCGCCGCTGGGGTCATGAGCGTTGATCCACTTCCATTTCACGTCGGAGCCGGATGACTCGGGAGCAAAGGCGATGTCGAAGAGAGCCTCGGGCCCTTTGCCGGCCTCCTGGTACGGCCCGGCGACCTGCCACTGCGTGATGAAGCCGCTGTTCTGCAGAAGGTACTCATCGGAGCCCGTGTCGGACGCGAACTGCGGCGAGATCTCATTGAGATTCCCCAGCAGTCCGCCTTCGCCCACAAATCGAGCGATCGCGCCCCAGTCACCGCCGCCGTTGGTCACCTTCAGCAGCAGCGTGTTGACGCCCTGCTGGAGCGAGACCTCGACCTTGTCCTGATCGACCGCGACGCCGCGGGCGGCATTGTTCGCATGAATCTGTTTGCCGTTGAGCCAGACTTTGACGCCGTCGTCAGTGCCGAGTTGCAGGGTCGCCTTCTGGGCCTGGGCCGACCAGATTCCGGCCCGGAGATAGGCGACCGCGTCCTGTGCGTTGCCGATGGCGTCGATGATGTTGATCACGCCCCTGGAGAAACCGAAACGGGTCCACTTATCAAAGTTGGTTCCGTCAAAGAGCACACTCGCACCGGCGGGCGGCTTGGCCCCCAGCGTGGGCGACTGCCTGACGGTCTTTTCCAAAGAGAACGTGCCCTTGACCGATTCTCCGCCGCCGGTCTGGCCCTGGAAGCGGCCGGTGAATTTGCCCTTCTCGATGGTTGCGGTAACCGTTCCTTCGATGGGGCTGCTGTCGGGATCGAGCTTGCCGGAGAACTCCAGCTTGCCGTCTTTCGCCTGCGCTTCGAGCACGGCGTAAGGAGCCGTTGTGACGCCGAATCCTTCGGCCAGCTTCACCTGGTACTGACCATCGCCCAGGGCGATCACATAGGCCGCCATGGAGCCGGAGTCATACCCATCCGTCACTTCCCACTGGCCCTGCCAGTCCCCCATGAACGGATCGACCTCGGCCGCCCGAACAACCGCCGGGACCAACACCGCGACACACAGGACAACCGCTGCCAGATTCCGCGTACAACCTCCAACCAAGCGACTGCTTCTCATGACCATCACTCCGATCTCATCCCGTCACGGTTCAATCTTGAGGCCTTCGAGCTTGCTTCCGTCCGGAGTGCGAAGCCGCACGGCCATGGCCCACTGGCCGGCGTCCTGCACCAGCTTCACGAGCACGACGTTGACGCCTTCTTTGAGCGTCACGTCGACCTTGTCCTGTCCCAACTGAACCGGCCGGACCGCGTTGTTCTGATGCACGAGTTGGCCGTTGAGCCAGACCTTCACGCCGTCGTCGCTGCCGAGTTCCAGCCGAGCCTTCTGCTCCTTCGGCGACACAATCTTCGTCCGCAGGTACGCGACGCGGTTGTCGCCGGCCAAGCCTTCGACCTTGTCCGGGCCAATCAGCCACGGCTGGTCGGGAGTAGTCCCGACGGGCATGGGACGCCACTGGGCCTCCTGCCCTTCCTGCTCCGGGGCAAACACCGCGTCGATCAACTCGCTGGCTTTTCCGTCCTTCGTGTAGGGACCGCTGACCTGCCACGAGACGAGGTAGTCGTCGAACCGCTCGATCTGGTTGATGACTTCCTGGGCCTGCTGGCGAAGCGCGTCCTGCTTGGTGACCTGGATCACTTTGGTCATCACTTCCCGCACGCGCTGTGGATTGCTGCCGTAGATCCCTTGGGCGATTTGCACGGCGGCCGATTCGGCCTCCAGGTGCAGAGCCAGATCGTCGAGGTACTCGGCGGCCATATTCAGCGTCCCGATCGACTTGGCGGCGGCCAGACCGGAGAGCACACGCTTTTTCTCCTGAGCGTCGCCGGCCAGGTCCATCGCCTTCTTGTACAGATCGAGGGTTTCCTCAGGCGTGCGAGCGCTTTCGAGCCCGAGCAGCCGCACGAAACCGCGAAGCGCCAAAGTCTTGTACCGGGCGTTCTCCGCAGTCTGGGCCACCTTGAGCAAATCGGACGCCGGCTCGGAGGTCGGCCAGTCGGACAGGGCACGAATCGCCGCGTCCTGGATCTCCGCCTCCCGGCTGCTCAGCGCGGTTCGCAGCGTCGGCAGCGAGCTGCTGTCGCCGATCCGGCCGAGCACACGGAGCAGGGACGCCCGATCCGCATTGTCTTTGACGTTCGGCAGCACAGCCAGCACCGCGGCGGCCTGCCGGGTCTTGTCCTCAATCTTATGGGCCACTGCAGCGACCGTCTTCTCCGCCTCGGTGCGATCGGAGTCGCCCTTGATCTCCAGCAGCAGGTTCACCAACGCCGGCATATCTTCCGGCGTGCCGACGATCTTCAGGACCTTGAGCGACTCGATGCGGACCTTGCGGTCCTCGCCCCGGGCGGCATTCAGCAGCGTGTCGACGGAACCGGCGATGTTGCGCTCGCCGATCGCGCTGACCAACTCCACTTTCACCCCCGCCTCGGCGGATGCCGCATTCTGGAGAATCGCCGCATCCACCTCAGGGCCGCGAAGCCGATACAGACTCTCGCGAGCGGCTTTCTGCTCTTCGCCCTTGCTTGTCGCAGCCCGTTCGGCCAGGATCGGAACGCTGGACGCGTTGCCCAACTGGCCGATCGTCTTCAATGCCGCGACGCGAACGGATTCGTCCTGCGATTTGCTCGCCTCGATCGCCGCCGGCAGGGCCAGGACGTCGCCGCGGTCGGCCAACGCCGAGAGCAACTGCACCTGCGCCGTCGGGCCCAACTTCGGCAGTTCCTGCGCCAAGGCCTGGGTAACCTCCGCGCCGGGGATGTCTCGCACGATGGCGATAGCTCCCGTCTGCATCTCAGCGTCGGGGCTCTTGAGTGCGTCGATCACCATCTTGATGATTTCCTGATCGGCCTCGTCCGCCGCAACAGTCGAAACCGTCACACCCAACAGAACCACGACAACAGCCGAGATCACCAACAACCGGAACCCTTTGAACTGCCGAATCATTTCCATAGTCCTCTTCAACTCACTACTCCTGACCGCAGTGGAGGCCGGACCGGGCCGGACCTCACGACAGGTGCGGAGACCACAGGCCATTCTCACGTCTGCGGGAATGGCCCGTGCCTCCGGTCGCGTCTGCGAATGATTACTTGTTGCCGCGTCCACCGGCGATGCCTCTCATCGCCGCGGTGCGAACCATCGACGGAACGCCGTCCTTGTTCAGGCTGACATAGATCTTGCTGGAGCCCAGCTTGTCGCCTGCGGCGGCCATCTTGTCCGCGATCTTCAGCAAGGCGTCGTAGACCAGCATCTTCTGGGCTTCCGGCGCGCTCTGAAGAGCCTTGTTCAACGCCGCAAGGGCGTCGGGTCCGCCAATTTTGCCCAGGGCGCTGATTGCGGCGCCGGCGACCAGTTGATCGGAGCTCCCCGCCATCTTGGCGATCTCGGGGGCCGCGGGACGATAGCCTCGCTCGCCCAGACTGTTGACGATGCCGACCTGGACCTTGCCCTGGGTCTTGGTCAGGGCTTCGAGCAGGGCCTTGTCCACGACCTCGCCCGGGATTCGCTCCAGGGCGTAGCGGGCCATGTCCGAGAACTCCTCGCTGGTCAACATCCCCGCCAGCGAGGGCGCCGACTGCTCGGTCCCGATGATGCTCAGCTCGCGGCAGGCGTACTGCTTGCCGGCGTACTTGGCATCGGATTGGAGGACTTCGATCAACGAGGCCTCGAACTTCTTCAGTTCGTCGGGCTTGCCGTAGGCTTTGCGGATCTGGTCGCTGATCGCCGTCAGGGCCTCGCGGCTCTGGCCGAAATCATAGGCCTTGACCGTTTCGACCAGGTTGCTGCCGCCCTGGGCCTGGGCGGCGCCGACGGGCTTCGTCGGCACCGGGAAATCGCCCATTGCGAACTGAATGCCACGGAGATAGTGATCGAGCAGGACCGGGTTCATGAAGATCGCGTCGTTGTGCCCGAACGAGCAATAGAACAGGCGGCCTTTGCCAACGTCTTTGATCCAGGTGATGCCGGTGTCCGAATCGCTGTCCTTCCACTCTTTGACGTTGCGAGTGGTCGGATCGCTCGTGTCCAGGCTCATCAGGACCAACATCTTGTCTCGCGAGTACAGAGGCGGCTCCGTGCGATAGATCTCATCGCTGAGCTTGAAGCCCTGCCCCTTGAACGGGACCATGAGCGGATGATCGGGGACATCGATCTTGTAGGCCCAGGTGCCGCCGCCGCCCCAGGGATGTCCCGTGAACTTGTTGCCCATCATCTCCTGGGCTTCCGGCCACTGATAGAAGTTGTCGGCCGCGGCGTGGATGCCGATGATGCCTTTGCCGCTCTTGACGAAGTCCATCAAGGCCTTGCACCGATCCGGCGTCTTGGCCGGATCGAACTTCAGACTGGTCGTATTGTTCAGACAGATCGCGTCGAACTGCTTGAGCGTCTCGGCGTTGAACACGGAGTAATCGTCCGTGACGACCGTCACCTGGAACGCGCCGGTCTTCTCGCCCATGATCCTGAGGGCTTCGTTGGCCACCGGGATCACGCCATGGAAGAACGTCTCGCACTTCCAGAACACAAGCATCTTACGGGGCTGCGCCGGCTCGGCGACCGCCTTGGCCGGCATGGCCGCCGTGATCTTGGCGATATCCTCATCACTCACCTTCCGCAGTTCCTTGGGCGACTGGGCCCACGCCGCCGCAGACAGACAGAAGCTGGCAAACAGCATCGCAGCAACAACTTTCGATCTAGTCATGTTCGGTCCTTTCTCCTCATTCAAGACAGTCTGAAGCTCCAAGCCTCCGACTTCCCACTTCAAACTTCAACCTACTTCTACAGATGCCACGGGGCCCGCATCGGCCGCGACAGCAGCCGATTGGCCTCGGGATCGTTCACGAATTCCTCTTTCTGCGGGTCCCACTGGAGCTTGCGTTCCAGCAGCATCGCGATCTCGCCCAGCAGGCCCACGGTGATCGAACGGCAGGCCGTCTCGATGGGCGTGATCGTCTTCTTGCGGGACTTCACGCAATCGATGAAGTTCTGGTGATGATCCCGGCTCTGGTACAGGCGGTTCTCGTTGGGGCCGATCGTATCGTTCCACAGATTCGCAGGCTCGGTCGCCTGCCGACCGCGGTCCACGTGGACCCAGCCCTTTTCGCCGTACCAGACGGTTCCCATGCCCTTGGGCACCTGCCGGTCGTTGGCCACGACCATTTCCAGGCCGTTGGCGTACTTGCAGGTGAATTTGTACTCGGTCGGAACGTTGTAGATGCCGTCCTTCGGGTAGACGCCTTTGCCTTCGATCTCCACCGGTCCGGTCTCATCGAATCCGAGGCCCCAGTGGGCGATGTCGATGTGGTGGCCGGCCCAGTCCGTGAGCTGGCCGCCGGAATAGTCCATGATCCAGCGCCAATCCCAGTGGTACACGCCGCGGAACGGCACCCAGGGGGCCGGTCCCAGCCACAGGTCCCAATCCAGGTTCTCCGGCACAGGCTGAACGGGTTTGTTGTCGCTGCCGCCGCCGGTGGGCAGGCCCACTTCCACGCGGAGGATCTTGCCGATCCGTCCGTTGCGGACCAGCTCGCAGCCATGATGGAAGTTGTCCACGGACCGCTGCCAACTTCCGGTCTGCCAGATTCGGCCATACCGGTTCACGGTGTCCCGCATCACCTTGGCTTCGTGAATCGTGCGAGCCAGCGGCTTTTGACCGTACATGTCCTTGCCGGCCTGGGCGGCCAGTACAACCGGGATCGAATGCCAGTGATCCGGCGTCGCCAGGGACAGTGCGTCAATGTCGGCTCGCGCGATCACCTCGCGGAAGTCCGCGTACGTGGCGCAATCCGAGTTGCCGTATTTCTTGTTGACCGCTTCTTTCGCCCGGTTCAAGTTGTTCTTGTCCACGTCGCAGACCGCCACAACCCGCGTTTCTTCCTTTTCCAGGAACGAGTTCATGTCCGCCGAGCCCATACCGCCGACGCCGATGCAGCCGATCGTGATCCGCTCGCTCGGCGCTCCGGCCCCGAACACCGTCGAGGGGACGATGTATGGGAAACCCACGACGCCCGCGGAGACCCCTGCGACATTTCGCAGGAACCGCCGGCGTGATTCAACGATGTTGCTCATCAATCATTCTCCTCATGCTTATCCGAGAGTCCACGGACTGCGGTACGGCCGGGACAGGAGGCGGTTGGCCTCGTCGTCGCCGAGGAACACCTCGCGCGCGGGGTCCCACTTCAGCGGCCGCTGCAGCGTATACGCGATGTTGCCCAAGTGGCACACGGTCACCGAACTGGCGCCGGTCGCGACGTCGCAGATCGGCGTCGTGCGCTTGCGGATCGCGTCCAGCCAGTCGGTGTAATGGTTCTTGCTGTCATAGAGATGGATCTTATCGGGCCCGATCGTCTGGTCTTTGAGATTGTCCGGCCAGGTCTTCAGGTAGCCGCGATTGACTTCGATTTTGCCGGTCGTACCTTCGAAGAGCACGCCGTTGGCGTCGTCCCGCGTCATCGGGATACCGTTGGCGTACCTGTAGGTCAGGACTTTCACGTCCTTCCCATCGGGAGGGATGATCTCGACGGGGCCGCTGCCGTC
>CALMMH010000864.1 GCA_937868145.1 uncultured Phycisphaerales bacterium | reverse complement strand
CGATTTCTTCTCGCGCGGAGACGCCGAGACGCAGAGGTAGGGTGGGGCTTGCCCCACCGAATTCCGGAAGAATCTTGCCAAGAGGTTGAACATATTGTACAATTTGGACGAATAGTACAGTATGTACAATTGTAAGGAGATACGCCGATGACCAAGATCGCAGCCAGTGATTTTCGCCAGCAGCTCGCCGATCTGGGAAACCGGGTCAGCTATGGGGGCGAACGCATTACGGTCACCCGCAGCGGCAAGCCCTTGTTCGCGGTGGTGCCCTACGAGGACGCGGAGCTCTTGGAGGCCCTGGAGGACCGCATGGACCTGGATCTCGCCCGCAAGGCCCTCAAACGCAAGGATACCGTGGCCTGGGAGAAGGCAAAGAAGGAACTGGGCCTGTAACCCGCCATGACCTACCGCATAGAAATCGACCGCCAGGCCCTCAAGGTCCTGGCCGCTCTGCCCAAGAAAGTCCAACGGCAGATCGCCGAACGGATCGATTCCCTCGCCGAAGAACCCTTCGGGCCCGACGCCCAGCAAATCAAAGGCCAGGAGGCTATCTGGCGCATCCGCTCGGGCAGCTACCGAATCGCCTACACGGTCCACCGGAACGTCCTGCGCATCCTCGTCCTACGGATCGGAGACCGCAAGGATTTCTACCGGCATTTCGACCGGTAGGTGCAGCGTCCAGGGCGTGGACATGGCGAAGGTGGGATCGGACGTGGAGGCGCATCTGTTCCCCGTCGCGGCCCTGGACAACCCGCCGCAAGGCGGCTTCGCCCAATACATCCTCCGCCACGGCGCCCGCATCCTGGAAACCGGATTCCGCATGCTCCAGCGTTTCGCGGCCGCCATGGGCGGAGAACTCCAGATCGTCGCCCACGCCGGCGTGACGTATTCGTAGGGGCAGACCACGTGCCTACCCGGAAAGAGGGCAACCACAGGGGGGGCCCGTACGGGTGGTCATGAAGCGCGTTCCGCATCCCGAACAACGGAGGGAATCGCCTTCTGACGCCTGCAAAGCGTTATCCTAAAGGCTGTAGACACATAGGGTTCCTTCCCCCGAGGCAGCGTTACACTGGGGAACCAGGAGGCTGCCGATGGGAGGCAGCACACGAATCGCTGACGCTCAAGGAAAGGAGCCCGAACGTACGCGTAAGGACTACTACAGTGTTCTGCGTCGGCGCAGCCAGCCCACCAGACCGGCACCCATCGTACCGAGCAGGATGGCGCCGGGCGCAGGGACTGTGCCGGGAACTGCCGGCGCCGAGGAAATCGCGCCTACCGCATCGATATCCGCTTCGCCATAGGGGGAACTGGACAGGCTGCTGGCTGGATCGTCAACAATGCGGACGTAGCGATACTGTGCACCCAGAACGACGCCTGCAAACGAGTCAATATCGATACTCGTCGGTTGCCCCCTCACATTGCCCAACTCGATCCACGAAGAGGCGTCCGTGGAAATGGCGACGTTCATCCATTCCACAGCGCCTCCGATCTCAAAGATGTGGAGATCGGGTGTGCTGTCTCCCGAGGTGGTCAGAGAATTGTCCGTGAATTCAAGGATGAGCCAGCCATTGACGCCCAGCGAGTAGTAGCTGCCGGCCCCTGGGAAATCAGGCGCCCCCAGAGCGACAGTCGGGTCGCCGTATGTAGTTGTTACGTTCGCGCCCGTGCTGTAGGAATGGACGGCATCGGCAAACGAGACATCTCCCTCGGGAAAAGTCACCCCATCGTAGATCGTCGGCGCCGCGTGTGCTGACAGTGCTGCTGCCAGCAAGATCACGCACATCAATTTCATCTTTCTCATATTGGGCTCCCTAATACTGATTGAATGAACACGCCGCGTGGTTTGGGACCTGCACAGTGCAGGGCCATCCCGCGGGAATACATGCGATTAGAGCCTGCAAACGAACACAACACCGCAGGAAAATGAGTTCTACTGTCGATCGCTATGCCTGCCGAGTGCTGTGGCAGTCGCATCCACCCTCCGTGGCGCACACCGTACCTCCGAGTGTCACGGAAAAACCAAACAAGAAGTATACCCCCGAGGCGGCGTTTGTCAATCCATAATGTGCTGTGTCTTCAGGTTCTTTCGGGGGGGGGGGACGCCATGCTAATTGCGTCGATGGTGAAATCGGGTTCGGACCTACACATTTCACTTCCGCCAAGACTTTGGCCTGACTCCATCAGGGCAGGCGTGCGGAGCACCCCTTTTGCTGGTGGCCTCAAGGCGGTAAACTCCCGTCGCCCCGCCGTGCAGCGGCGATCCTTGCTCGTGGCGACGGAATCCGGATCTGTCCGAGCCTTTCTCCTCAAAAACCCTTCCGCAGAAAAGAGGACTATGTCTCGCGTAGAGACGCAGGGACGCAGAGAGAAAGGGAGAAGCAGAAGGGGAGAAAGAAACGTCAGGAAGCGAAAAGCTGGGCCTTCGGATGTTCTGCTTCCCGCCTGTTGCCCTCTGCGTCTTGGCGTCTCTACGCGAGTACCTTCTTTCGGGCACTTCAGAGGCCAGTTCTCAAAATGCAAATTAGCGATGTCTGAGGCAGGAGACAGCCCTGGGGCCTGACTTTGTCGCAGGGGGGGCGAGAGTATGCGAGCGGATCGTTCGCTTGAGGGCGTGCGCAGCACCCCTGATGCTGGTGGCGCCAAAGCGTCAAACTCCCGACGCCCCGCGGCGGAATCCGGATCAGTCCGATCCATGCTGCGCTCCCGCGGGGATGGCAGCCCAAGCCCCCATAGCCCAGAGACTCATATTTCCCCCCAGAAACTCAGGGACGCCGGGCCTGATGAGAAGAAGTGTAAAGCGGAGTTCCGGGGACGCTATACCAATTACGTCGAGGACATAGGGTGAAATCGGGTTTGCACGCGTACATGTCATTCGTGCCCGAATTTCGCCGGGATTCGGGCAGAGAGGCGTGACTAGCGTCTCTTCTGCTGGGGCGCAGGTCAACAAAAAAGGCGTTGCACGCCCCTGCGTCGGTTCCGGTCTCGCAAGCGAACGCTTCCTTCGCGCGCGAGCCGGAGGTCCCAATGCGACAAAGTCACCCTGCACGCCGGCCTCGGACGTGCCGCTCT
>CALMMH010000863.1 GCA_937868145.1 uncultured Phycisphaerales bacterium | reverse complement strand
AAAGCCATGGGCAAGAACACAACGCTGATGATCGACGCCGACTCGGAGTTCTTCCGCTATCTGCAAACGACCCAGAAGCCGCGACGGCGCCCCGGACCGATATCTGTTCGGCGGCCATCGCATCCAACGAGAATCCCATTTCCTGCTCGCAGCAAGCCTATTTCCTTGCATTGAACGAGCGTTTCGACTATAACAATCGGCTCTTTCAGAGCTTGGATTGTTCATGGCAGGCCCGGCAGCGCCGCTGCGTTTGGGCAAAGGAGCAAGAGGCACATGCGATATAGCCAGATGTTCATACCGACGGTGAAGGAGGTCCCTGCGGAGGCCGAGATCACCAGCCATCAGTTGATGATCCGCGCGGGCCTGGCCCGCAAGGTCGCCAGCGGCACCTACACCTACCTGCCGCTCGGGTGGCGGACGCTCAAGAAGATCATCGACATCGTCCGCGAGGAGATGAATCGGGCCGGGGCCCAGGAGATCATGGCGCCCTGCCTCCAACCGCTGGATCTCTGGGATCAGACCGGACGAAGCGTGGATTACGGCGCGACCATGTTCCGCGTCAAGGACCGCCACGAGCGGTGGAACGTCCTGGGCCCGACCGCCGAGGAGGTGTTCACCTCCCTGGCGGCCGGCGAGATCAACTCGTACAAGCAACTGCCGGTGAACCTCTATCAGATCACCCCGAAGTTCCGTGACGAGTTCCGGCCCCGGTTCGGCGCCCTGCGGTCCCGCGAGTTCATCATGAAGGACGCGTACAGCTTCGACGCGACGCCCGAGAGCCTGCACAAATCGTACATGGCGATGTACGACGCCTACTGCCGCGTCTTTGCGCGATGCGGTTTGGAGTATGTCATCGTCGAGGCCGAGACCGGCGAAATGGGCGGTTCCGGCTCCCACCAATTCACGATCCCGACCGCGGCCGGCGAGGATACGATCGTCTTCACGGCGGACGGCTCGTACGCGGCGAACCTGGAAAAGGCGGAGATCGATCCGCTGCCGAAGGAACCTGTGAAGGGCGAGATTCCTGCACCCGAAAACGTCGAAACGCCGAATGTCGGCAGTATCGAAGCGGTTTGTGCGTTCCTCAAAACCAAGCCGAAGAGAATGATTAAGACGCTCATCTTCGACGCCGGGGGCCAGATCGTCGCGGCCCTCGTCCGGGGCGATCATGACGTCAATCCGGAAAAGTTGGCCCAGGTGCTCGGCGGCGTTCACATCGAATTGGCCAATGAGGAATCGATCCGCAAGGCGACCGGCGCCAATGTCGGCTTTGCAGGCCCGATCGGTCTGGCGGATCGCGTGTCCAAGATGGTGATCGATCATGCGGTCGCCGCGATGGCGCTCGGCGTGACCGGCGCGAACAAAACCGACTATCACACCCGCAACGTCGTCCCCGGCCGGGACTTCCCGCTGGAGGGCGTCAATGTCGTCGTGGCGGATGTTCGTTTCGCTGCCCCCGGCGACACTCACAAGGGCGTCCCGGTGCAGTTCAAGAGAGGCATCGAGGTCGGACAGGTCTTCAAGCTCGGCACCAAATACAGCAAGAAGCTCGGCGCCAATTACAAAGACGAGGCCGGCGAGCTGCACCCCTGCCTGATGGGCTGTTACGGCATCGGGATCAACCGCATCCTGGCCTCGGCCATCGAACTCTACAACGACGAAAACGGCATCATCTGGCCGATTTCCATCGCTCCATTCGAGGTGATCGTCACGCCAGTCAACCAGGACGACCCGGACGTCGTGCGGGTCGCCAACGATCTGTATCGCACGCTCACCGACGCCGGCATCGAGGTGCTCCTGGACGACCGTGACCTTCGCGGCGGCGTCAAGTTCAAGGACGCCGACCTGATCGGCATCCCGATCCGCGTGACCGTCGGTAAGAAGTCCGTCGTCGAAGGCAACGTCGAGGTCAAGCTGCGATCCGAGAAGGACAGCACCAAGACCCCGATCGCCGAGGCGCCGCAAAAGGTCATCGAGCTGGTGAATTCCCTCAAGGCACGAGTCAAGGCATAGGAATGCGGAAGCATGAACGCGTCCACGCTTTCACGCTTCTACGCTTCCACCCAAAAGGAGAAGACCGATGAAGGGCGAAAAAATGACACGCAGAAATCTGATCCGTAGCGCCTCGCTGCTGGCGGCCGGAACGGTCGCCGGACAGCTCGCCGGCACCGCCTCCGCCGCGACCATCGATTTCGACAAGATCGAATGCGTCGCGACCAAGGGCCGGATCGTGCAGTCCGTCAGCCAGTGGTGCTTCGGCAAATGGTCGCTCGATGAGTTGTGCCAGGTGTGCCAAAAGCTGGGGCTCAAGGCCATCGACCTGCTCGGACCGGACTCGTTCGCCACGGTCAAAAAATACGGTCTGGCGGTCTCCATGGTCAACAGCCATCCGCTGACCGACGGTCTGGCCGACAAGAAGTACCACGACATGTGCCTGGCCAAACTGCGGGAGTCCATCGACGCGACCTCTGAGGCCGGGTTCCCCAACGTGATCAGCTTCTCGGGCAATCGCCGCGGCATTCCGGATGACGTCGGAATCGAGAACGCGGTCGAGGCCCTCAAGAAGATTGTCGGGTACGCCGAGCAGAAGAAAGTGACCATCGTGCTGGAGTATCTCAACAGCGTCGGCCACAAGGATTACATGTTCGACAACGTCGCCTGGGGCGCCGAGGTCTGCAAGCGGGTCGGGTCGGATCGCGTCAAGATCCTCTACGACATCTACCATGCCCAGATCATGGAAGGCAACATCATCGACACAATCCGCAAGAACAAGGACTACATCGGCCACTATCACACGGGCGGCAATCCGGGCCGCAACGAGATCGACGACACGCAGGAGCTCTATTATCCGGCGATCATGAAGGCGATCGTTGAAACCGGGTACAAGGGCTATGTCGCCCACGAGTTCGTGCCCAAGCGGGACCCGCTGGAGTCGCTGACCTACGCAGCCCGCATCTGCGACGTTTGACCCAGCCGGGCGGTTGATTACCGGACCTGACGCAAATCTGGGCGACAGGACCCATACCCGGTTCCTGTCGCCCTATTCTTGGGAGGTGCGTTTTGTCTTT
>CALMMH010000862.1 GCA_937868145.1 uncultured Phycisphaerales bacterium | reverse complement strand
TCCAGCAGGAGGAACAGCACGCCCAGCCAGCCGACCGTCTCGAGCATGTTCTGCTGGGCCGGGTCCTGCGGGAACACCGCCTCCCACAGCCCTGGGAAGAACCGACCGAGAATCGTCGGGCCCAACAAGATGCCCACGAGAATCTCGGCCGTCAGAGCAGGCTGTTTCCACCGGCGGAAGACCTCTCCCAAACCTCGCGACAGACCCAACAGCAGGAGGATCTGCACGAGAAACAAAAAGATGTTGTGTTCGTCAAGGTACTGCATGACAGAGTGTACGCACACCCGCAACTGGAGTGCATTCAGCAGGCAGTTATCCCCAGCGGACTCAGCCTCCGGCCTATCGCGTCAGGGACCGGTTCAATGCGCGCTGCAGGTCTTTGAGGCGGTTCACCTCCTCAAACCCCAGCCGCATGATGGGAAACGCAGTCTTGTTGTGTATCAGGGGCTCGTCCAGATCCACCCAGCGTCGACAGGCCTCGCCGTCGGGAGTGCCTGGGATGGGGGCGAAATCCGCGAGCATGCCGCGGATCCCCAGACTGTGCACGAATCGCATGGAGGTCTCGAGCTCCTGGGCGTCGCTGTTCGGATGTCCGATGATCTGGTAGGCCGTGACGTCGGTTGGGTCGGCCCCCGCGGCAAGCAAATACTCGACGGCTTGCGCCAGCTCCTCGGAGAACACCTTGCCGCCGGTGCCCTCCTGCCAGCGGCGGGAGGCGCTCTCGAAACCGAGATAGAACGTTTTGACGCCTGCTTGAACCATCAGGCGGGCAAGCCCCGCGGTCACAAACCGGGCGTTCAGCGCATTCGGCGTGTGCAGATTCACGCGGATGTCCCGACGGAGGATCTCATCGAGAAACGGCGTCAGGACGTGCTCGGCGTCGAACAGCAGCGCATCGTCGTAGAAGGCGACGTTCCTGGCCCCCTGTTCAACGAGCAACTCCAACTCGGTCACTGCCCGTTCCGGCGGCCGAGGCTTGAACCGTCCATAGACGCGGGGCACGGAACAATAGCTGCACTGGAACGGGCAACCGTCGGTGAGCTTCAAGGCCCCCGTCGCCAGGCCGCCGTAGGCTTCCCAGAGCGCCGCCTGATCCGGATCCGCGGTCATCCCCATGAACGACCACAGAGGTTGAAGATCAAGCCCCGAAACGACCAGGTCGGCCCCCAGTCCCCGGGCGTGTTCGCTGCACAAAATCGCGTAGTTGCCGCCCAGGATGATCCGCGCCTCGGGACACGCACGCCGGATGTCCTCGATCACCTCCTGGACGCCGGGATACCAATAGGTCATCATCGTCTGGATGAAGGCATAGTCGAACGGCCCCTGCTCGCGAAGGTACGCCGCGAACCGCTCCCGGGGCAGCCCGAATCGACGGAAATGTCGAGGGATGTGCGTCAACACTTCCGGCGAGGGGACTCGCTGATTGCGGAATGGCCCCCGGCCCCATCGATCCGACGGCGACGCGTTTTCATCCGATCGGCGATCCATATAGTCGAAAAGCTGGAAATCCGCACTATGCCTGAGTTTTCCGGCGACGCTCAGGAGTCCGTACGGCCTGATCCAGAAGTCGTAGGCGGCAAAATCATAAATGGGCGGGTTGACCAGAAGCACCTTGGGTTTCATTCCTGACGAAGTATAGGAAGAGCCGACAGACTGTCAACCTCGTTTGCTCTTCCTCCGCCACCCGATCCCGGCCGCACCTCCGCCGGCGACCCGGCAGGTCGGCTGATGACGCGGACCGGATCAGACGGTAGAATACAATCATCAGCTTGGGAGCCGTGGCAGCCGTGAGCAGTCTGTAAGGGTTATGGGGTCTATAGGCCCCAATAACACTCGTAAAACCGCGGTGTGGGCCCTCTGAGGGGGTTTTGTCGATCATTCCTCTTGGGGTGACCGCGTATCGGGCCGAAAAAATGTGGAGAAAAACAAAAATCCCGCGTCACGCGGACCGGAGTTGTCAGACTTATAGACGACTGATGTACTCGTGCGAATGCGACACTCTCGAACTGGTCAGGAAGGCGCAGCTCGGCGACAGGGACAGTCTCAATCGCTTGGCTGAAACAGTGAGGGTACGCTTGCACGAATACGTGTATCGCCTGACGCTTCAGGAAGACCTGACGCAGGATATTGTGCAGGAGACGATTTTAGAAATGTTACGGTTGTTTGGAAAGTTGCGTCATACCGACAGATTCTGGGCGTGGCTCCAGGGCATCGCCTTCAACAAGGTGCGGAATCACTTCGGCAAACAATGGCGCCACAAAACACGCAGCCTCTCCCAGTTTGACGAAAACAACCTGCCCAGCCACGGCGATCGGGACTGCGATCCGAATGCACGTCGGTACAGCGAAGACGCCCTGGCCGACGCGGTCACCGACGAACTGAAGGACATCGTCCTGCGCTGCATCGAGGCGCTGGAGCCCCGGCACCGGGCCATTCTGACGATGCGCTGCTACGATCAGATGTCCTACTCGGACATCGGCAAGTTGATGGATTGTTCTGAGATCGGGGCTCGTGCCCTGTTCTATCGTGCCAAGAAGGCCCTCACCAGCCGGCTATCCCGCCACGGGCTTGGAAAAGGCGCCCTGCTGATGGCTCTGGTCATATTCGGCAAGATGACCGCAGCGAGCAAGGCAGCCGCGACAGAGATTTCCGTCACGGCATCGACGGTATCGGTCGGTCCAACCGCCGCCCTGTTGGCGACAGCAACCAGCAAGACCGGCATCGTCACCCTGGCGGCGATAGCCCTGGTGGGGGTCGGGTCGGTTGGGGATTGGGGATCGATGATCGGAGGTTCGAGTCGCCGCGTAAACCTCCTATCTGAAATCCCCGATCCCCAATCGGCCCTCGCACCGGACCACCGATCGGAGCATCCTCCCTCCGATCGGTGGTACTATTTTCCGGAAGGGCCTCGTCAGGCCGTCATGATGCGGCTGGTGAACTTCGACGCGTCGGGCCAGGAGCCCGCGTCCCTGGTGCTGGAGAACCAGTACGCCAACTATCATTTCGACTACCGTACGAGCACCGTCTACGTGAAGAACTATCGCATGTGGGAAGAGGACCTTCGCGTCCGGCGTCTGCCCACAGATCCGCCCCGTTTGACCGCGTTTCTCTCTCAGTTGGAGGGCGACCCAGTTACTGCAAATTCCGCCGCGAGTACCACCTCCGGCCGGTCCTCCAACGACAGAGGCATGCTCATCATGTGCCGACGCGAACAAGGTCAAGAGCACACGGTCCGACAGGTGGATCGCCACGTCAACGTACTCGAAGAGGAGTATTTCCAGTTCGGCTGGCCGCAGAGCGCACGCCGGGTCGACGATCGCGACGCGATTCATCGCCATGGCCGCGCGTTCTTCCAGATCCAGGGGCAACTCAATGGAATGACCGTTTCGGGGGCTGGTTGTCTGCCCCTGGTTTATGCGGCCAGCCGAATGCACTCTCCGTGGCTCGATATCAGAATCGGACAGAAGCTCCGTCTGGTGGACACCCGCGACGGAGCGGTGATCTACAACGAGGACAACCGCATCGCGGCCAGATACGCCAGCGGCAGCTTCTTCAAGGGACTGGCCCGTCCTTGGCTGGGACTGCACTCGATCGACACCGTCCGGCGGGACGCCGCCGAGCAGGAGCTGCGGTTCCAGACGCGGTACAACGCCGAGACGGATCAGGCGACAATCGTGGTGCAGTCCGAGCCCGCGGTTCTCACGTATCAGATCGACATGACCAAAGACATGCTGGACCACCTGGAGTTGAGCTCGGGCGAAACGGCCGCCCTCGTGGGAGACCTGACATTCACGTATTTCGAGGACGACTCCGCGGAAACCCAGTTCTCCGAGCCCCGGGTCGGCGCCTCGACCAGTGCGAAATCGAATCCTCAGGGAATGCTGTGGCTTTTGGATGTTCTGAATATGCTTGAGGGAACCACTCCCTGAGGATTTTTTTGGATCAAACGCCGAGACCATGAAAGCGCCAATCCATCCTAACGCGGGTTTCACCGGGGTGCTGATCGTCTTGTTGATCGGCGCCGTCTGCCGGGCCGCGGGCACGGTGATGTACTGCGATGCGAGGGCGCCGGGCGACAACAGCGGCTCCGACTGGGCCAACGCCTATCTGTGCCTGCAGGATGCGATCAAGAACACCGGGACCGGCTGCGAGATTCGCGTCGCCCAGGGAACGTACACCCCCGATCAGTATTACGCCATACGACGGGACGGCAACCGCGTCGTCGCTTCGGGCAAGCGCACGGAAAGCTTCATTCTGCCCTCTGGGGTCGTCCTCAAAGGCGGATACGCCGGCTACGGCGCCATCAATCCCAACCAACGGAACATCAACACATTCGCCAGCGTCCTCAGCGGAGATCTCGCGCACGACGACATCGTTCTTCAGGGGCACGACTGGCAGAGCCTGTCCGATTTCGTCCTGGACCAGAGCCGATCCGACAACAGCCAGTCCGTCGTGATGATCACCGGAGGCGTCCCCACGCTGGACGGTTTCATCATCACCGGCGGGCATGCCGGGGTCCTGTCGAATACTCACGAACGAGGGGATCAGACCACCGCCCTGTCGGACATGGACGGAGCAGGCGTCTTCATCGCGGGAGGCAGTCCCCGATTCGTCCGATGCACATTCCAGTTCAACACAACTCGCGCAGGCGAGTCGGGCGCCGCCGGGGGGGCCGGCGTCCTTTGCATGAACGCGTCGCCGGTCTTCACCGAGTGCACGTTTCAGGAGAATATCGCTTTTGCCGCCGCGGGAATAAGCCTCGGCGGCGCCCTGCGAAACATCCACAGCAACCCCCTGTTGACCGACTGCTCCTTCGTCGGCAACGTCGCGGTGGGTTTGGGCGGCCAGTACTGGGGCGGTGCCATCGCCAATTACGCCAGCAGCCCGACCGTGAGAAACTGCCTCTTCGAGGCCAATATGGCGGTCCGCTCCAAAGGCGGAGCGATCTTCAACTCCAACGCGAGCAGTCCCACGGTGACGGATTGCCTGTTCAACACGAATCTGGCCGATTGCGGCGGCGCCGTCTGCAGTCTGGACAGCAGCAGCCCCACGGTGACGCATTGCACGTTCTCGAGCAACCAGGCCAGCTACGGCCGCGGCGGCGCGATGTACACCGGAACGGCCTGCGTCTCTGTCGTGACGGCGTGCGAGTTCGTGAGCAACATGGCGGCCACCCAAGGCGGGGCCGTGTGCGGCGCCGGGCAGCCGCACTTCGTCAACTGCCTGTTCACCGCCAACGCCGCCGCCGACGGCGGGGCCTTCTTCGTCGAAACCTCCGGCAGCGTCGCTCTGACGAACTGCACCGTGGTGGACAATGTGGCCACCCAATCCGGCGGCGCCTTCTACGGTCGGGAGAGC
>CALMMH010000861.1 GCA_937868145.1 uncultured Phycisphaerales bacterium | reverse complement strand
GCACTGGATCTGGCCGTCCAACTGGACGATCTCTGCGTTGAGGGTCGCGATGGTCCCCTCCAACTGGCTGATCCGGCTTCGACGCGAGATCAGGCCGGTCGTTTTGCCCATGGGCCCCAGGCGAAGCAGGCCGTCGGCGCTGAGGCACTCTCCGCTCAGTGTGACAAAGCTGTACCCGACGCGCATCCGGTCCGGCAGTTGCCTGACCCCATCGAGCGAATCCACGACGAGGGTCCTGCCCAGCAGGCTCCAGGCCAGCGGGGCATACCGGCTCTCACACGTGACGAACTCGACGAGACGCCCTTTGACGAAGGGATACGGCGAGAAATCGGCGTCGTCCACAAACGGCTCGACCCGATCCAAGGCGTGGAAATGGACGCGTCCTTCGAGGCTCGACAGCGTCCGCTGATCCTGCAAAAGCTTGCCGCTGTCCTGAACCAGCAGCACGTCCGTGAGCCCTTCCAACGCGGCTTCCACCGCCCCGGCGTACTGGACCTCGGTCCCGATCTTTTCGGCCAGAATGCCGTCGAGATAATCGAGACGCTTGTTCTGATCCTTCTGCGACTTGACGATGTTTTTCACGGCGTTGCCGAGGCCTTCGTAGCGGCGCTCCATGTCGGTCAGCACCGACAGCTCGCTGTTGAGCGCGCTTCGCGATTCCTTGGCGACGGCCAGCCGCCTGGAACCCTCGGCGATCTGTTTTTCCGTCTCCTCGATGCTCAGTCTTTTGGACTCGAGATTCTTATCGAGATCCTCCAGAACCTTGGCGATGTCGCCGAGCCGGGCGTTGTGCTGGGCTTTTTCGGTGAGGACTCGCTCCAACTCCGCCTTGGCGGTCTGGGCCCGGCCGGCCAGGCGTTCCTTCTGATTCGACAGGTTGCTGCGATAGTTCGAGAGGCTTTGGATCTCGTTGTGGAGCTGGGCCGTCCGCCGGACGATGTCGATGATGCCGGACTTTTCATCCTCGAGCTCCGCCTGGAGCGATCGAAGCTGGATGTCCACCTCGCGAACGATTTTCTGAACCCGCTCGATCCCCTCGTTCTTCTCCTTGACGATGCGATCGCAGCCGGCCAGATCGTCGCTGTGCTTGACCACGTCGCGTTTGAGGGCCTCGCTCTGGCTCCGCAGCCGCTCGATTTCCTGCGAGGCGGTGTTCTTACGCTGCTCCATCTCCACGATCCGCGAGCGGCAGAACTCGATCCGCTGGAGCTTCTGATCGATCTTGCTCTGCGTGGCGACGAGCAAATTGCCCGTTTCGCTGAGGCGGTGTTCCTTCTCGACGATCTCGTTTCCGAGCCGGCTGGCCTCGGCTTCCGCTCCGGCCTCCTGGGCCGCTGCGGCGGAGAACTGCTCCTCGGACTGCCGAAGAACCGCCGACTTCTCGTCGAGCTGCTCTTTGTTCCTGCCGTACTCGACCAGCGAATAGTTCACCTGCAGCTCTTTGAGCCGCTGGCTGTATTCGAGATAATTGCGGGCCTTGCCCGCCTGGAGTTTGACGCTGCGGAGCCGCTTGCCGACCTCATCCAGGATGTCGGCCAGACGAAGCAGGTTCTGGTCGGTGCGTTCGAGCTTTCGGAGGGCCTCTTTCTTGTGGGCCTTGTACTTGCTGATGCCGGCCGCCTCCTCGAAGACCAGCCGGCGGTCCTGCTTGGACGCGCTGACCAGTTGATCGACCTGGCCCTGCTCGATGATGGAGTAAGCCCGGGTGGCGACGCCGGTGTCCATGAACAGTTCGCGGATGTCCTTGAGACGGGCAAGCTTGCCGTTGATGCGGTACTCGCACTCGCCGCTACGGTAGATCCGCCGGGAGATCGCCACCTGCTCGGTCTCGATCGCCAGACGACCGCTGGCGTTGCCGTCCGAATTCTCGCTGTTGGGATTCGAGAGCACCAGGGTCACTTCGGCCGAACCGAGCGGCTTGCGGCTGCCGCTTCCGCCGAAAATCACGTCGGCCATCTGGTCGCTGCGGAGACTCTTGAGCTTCTGCTCGCCGAGCACCCACTTGACCGCGTCGACCACGTTGCTCTTGCCGCACCCGTTGGGTCCGACAATCCCGGTGATTTTCGCGTCGAAATTGAACTCCGTCTTATCGGCAAAACTCTTGAATCCGTCGAGTATGATTTTCTCAAGTCGCATGGCTACCTAATCGTCCTGATTTTCAAGCGGACCTCCTTGCCCCAGGCGAGCAGAAGTCCCGTTCCACAACGACACCCATCCTTATTTTCCGTCCGCTGTCGTTCAGCCTCTCTTTTTATCGGCCTTAGAGCCGCTATTTCTTGACAGGAAGACCGATTTCCGGGAGCGGCCCGGCCCAAAACTCGGCGTCGGTCACTCCCTTGGCGGACATCTGCTCCAAAATCGCGATGACTTGCTCGTACGAGGCGCCCAGCCCCCGCAACTGGCCTTTTGAAGTAGCCGTTGCCTCGGTCCCAAGGGCCCGAACCAAACTGGCGATATCAAAGTCCGACTGGATCGGCCCCATGATGCCGGATCGCGTCGGGTGCTTGCGGGTCAAGGAAACGGCAACCTCTTCCGGACGAGCGTTGACAACGATCGACTGATCCGGGGATTCCACAAAAATATTGTTAGTACATTCCAGCGGAGCCCCGAAGAGGACCACCCTGGGATCGCCGCTACGAGACACATAGATCGCCCGGCGATCGGTCTGAATCACCTGTTCCAGCTCAAAACTTCGTCCTACAACCTCCCGTTTTACCGCGGGATCCTCGACTTCACACAGATGTTCATACGCGGCCATGACCACGGCCTTGTCGGCGTCGCGAAGCAGACGCCGGGCCAAAGCCACGGCGTCATTCCGCTTGGCCGAGACCATGATCGCATCCAAAGCCTGCATTCGCAACGGGGATTTCGCATCGGTCGCCATCTCTCGAAGCACCGGGAACGCGCGATCGTCGCCCAAGGCCAGCATACAACGAGCCGCCCGCATCCGCACGTCCGGGTCGGAAGTCTTCAGCAGGACGCTCAGCTTGCCCAGACACTCCCGCCCCACCGCTTCCAAGGCAACCTCGGCGGTCTCCCGGTCCTGCCCCCCGGCCAACTGATAGACGAAGGCATTGATCCTTGCATTGACAAATTCAGGCGTGGTTTCGAGATAGGTGACCGGGACCATCGCGAGGAATCGCTGCTTGCGGCGGCGATACTCCGGCGGGATCTGCACTTCCACTTCCCGGGCAGAGACGGCTCGGGCCACATTCTGGCCGTACCGATCGCAGAGCCGATTGCGAACCTCGCTGGTGGCGCGGTAGTTGGATCGCGAGGCCCTTAAGATGCCTGCATACTCGTAGAGCGTCTGCCCGCCGGCAAGCACGTAGCCGCTCCGGGAATCGGCGTCGGCGGCGATCGATCCGATGAAGAGGGATCCGGCCGCCGTCGCCAGCGGTTTGGTGTCTACGCCGAATGTCCCCTGAACCACCAAATCGGCGTTGTACAGCCATCCTCCGCGGAGGGAGATCGCTTCGGATCCCGAGATCAGGGAGACCCGCACGTCAAAACGTTCGCCGAGCGACGGAGTCGGGGGAACCGAGGCCTCCAGGTAGACGACGGCCGTATTCTTGCTGTTGAGCAAGGTATCGATGTCCGCACGCTCGGTAGGCAACTGCGTCAGGATGTACTGCTTGAGATAGGCCCGAAGCTGGGCAGGACAGTACGACGAACCCGTGCCTGCCAGACCACCCACAAGACCATATCCTTCCACCTTCACAGGCGTCGGCTTGACCAATTCCACCAGGGAGCTGATGGCCGTTCCCAACTCGGCCTGAGGCGCGAGCGTTCCGGCGTCCTCTTTGACCTTTTCTCTGTGGCAACCGCCCGCCACAACCAACGCCACGACCAAGCCCACCCCAAACAGAGTCTTCCAACTAATGCTTCTCATTTCGGATACCGCCACAAAGACAGGGTTTGGATCGCATATACGTGCTGTAATCATATGCCCTTATGGGACTTTCGTCAACCCATTGATGGTGGATGATTTGCAATACGGCGCAACAGCGCTCCAGACAATGCCCCCCGTGCCAAAACAGCCTTCGGGACGAGGAGGGATGTCGCCCTCGCAGGCAAAAGGACTTGATTCCGGGCTTCGCTTGGCGTACCCTTCCATGCTTGTTGCGAACACGCAACCTGATAGTGAGTTTTCGAAAGGAACACAACCATGAAACAAGCAAAGGACATGACATTCATAGCCGTCTGCGCGATCGCGCTGTTGATCTGCGGTTGCGGCAAGGACGACAAGAACGCGGACAATCCGCAACAGGGTTCGACGGCGCAGAGTCCTTCCGAGGCCGGCGCATCGCAGACCCCGGTCCAGCCCCAGGCGCCCGCATTGTCCTCCGACGCCGCGCCGACCGCCGACAGCAGCAGCCAAGCCCCCACGGCCGGCAATCTGTCCGCGGTGGCCGAACAGAACCGCCAGGTCCTGACCCAGATGAACCAGGGGAAGCAGATCACCGCCGTAACGCCCGACACGCTCAAAGGGTTCTTGCCTCAGACTCTCGCAGGCATGGCGCAAACCAACGCCTCGGCCGAACAGAACCAGGCGATGGGCATCAATCTCACCCACGCCGAGGGCGAGTATGCCGGCCAGAACGACGCTTCGCTGAGCCTGCAAGTGACCGACGTCGGCAACCTCAGCGGCCCGATGAAAATGGGCATGGTCGGCTGGACAATGGCCCAGTATGACCGCAAGACCGACGCCGGCTACGAAAAAACCGCCACCTACAGCGGCTACAAAGGCGTGGAGGAGTACGACAACGAGAGCAAGTCCGGCACGATCCGTGTGTTCGTGGCCGATCGATTTGTCATCGAGTTGAACGGCAGCAACACCTCCATGGACACGATCAAACAGGCGTTGGGTCAGATCGATTTCAAGAAGATCTCCGCCTTGGGCTCAGGGTCTTAAGCATCTTTACCGACTGGGCTTACGCACCATCGGATCGGGAATGCATCTTACCCGCTGTGTGCGTAAGCCCTTCTCATTTCCTCCTGGGTGATTCTCCGCATCTGGGCGCATCATGCCTCCGAATCACATCCGTTTCCCAGTGCCCGGCCCGACACATGCAACATCTTCTCGAACTCCCTGAGCGATTTACCTAGGCCGGAATTAGCCTTTCCCCTATATCGAGCCCCTCCTCCCGTCTCTATGATCCTGTCACTGTGTAGTCACAGCAACGACGACACCGTTGGACGGCGATCCCGGAAGAATCGGGACCCTAGCAAAACGCCAGAACATTCTCAGCCGCTTCATTCCGTTCTAGCCGGCCGCGGGGATCTTGCGGCGGCGGTCAACAACGGAGGGGAATGGATTTGATCGGCTGATCCCGGCAGTGCCTGCACTTGGCATTTGCTGTAGACGGAAGCTGGGGCACTCCTGGCACAGAGTGTCCCAGCCTCTCCGAACTCGGGAGGCGTGATGGCCGGCGGGAGGGATGAAACGGAAGGGTGATGCGGGAGGTGTGATGTAGCACGACGGCCTTCCCCAATACTCTACCGCCCGGGGAAGGCGTGCGCGCATCGGAGACGACACCCCCGTGTACTGGCGGCACACCGAAAGCCCCGCGGCAATTTGTCTTCTGATCCTGTCGAAGGGGGAAACACCTCCCCAGTCTGACGCAATACCGCATGACGCAAGACTGTTCCTCTCAAATCGCCGCCCCAATTCACGCGGAGCCGTTTCCATTCGGAAGACCCCACGAAGTTGAGAAGCAACGGACTCTTGGGACAACGACGGATCGATAGTATAATGGGCGTCGTGATGGTGAGGCCGCAGTAGGGACTCCATCAATCGTGTCCGCCGCATGCACTTATTGATCTGGTTTTTGAGGGAGTCGCACGTGAAACCGAACGGAATCGTCTGCCTGATGCTGGGCCTCGTCCTCGCAGGACTCGGCTGCCCCCGACGATCGCCGCACAATTTGTCGCCGCTGCACCAGGCCGTCCGAGATGGCGACGTCAAACAGGTTCAGTCGCTCGTATCCCGCGGGGCCGACGTCGCCGAGAAAGACGCCAACGGACGCACTCCCTTGATTTCTGCGATTCTCCGCGGCCATCAGCCGGTGGTCGAGATCCTCCTGGCCGCCGGAGCCGACCCCAATCTGATCTTGAACATCAACGAAATCCCCCTGCTGGTCGCCGCCTCGCAAGGGCGTCAGGATATCGCCCGGCTGCTCCTGGACAAGGGCGCGGGGGTGAATGCGCGCAACCATTTCAACACGACCGCTCTGCACTTCGCCGCGTCCCGGTCCAACCGACCGTTCGTTCAGATGCTGATCGACCGAGGCGCCGACGCCAGCGCCGTCGATGTCTTCGGCAACACCCCGCTGCATCTGGCCGCCAGCCGGGGAGAGTTGGAGATCGCGGAACTCCTGATCGCCAACGGAGCCGATGTCAATGCACGGAACAAAGACCGCAATCCCCCGCTGGCGGGAGCCATCGCCCAGGGACGCAGCGCCATGGTCGAGTTCCTGGTGAATCGCGGGGCCGACGTGCGTCTGTTCGAAGCCGGCACTCTCCAGACCCTTTTGGCCTACACGCTCGAACGCGGCGACACCGCCATCGCCCGGGTCCTTCTGGACCATGGAGCCGACCCCAACACCCCGGGGACTTTGCCTTCGGCGCCGGTGCTCATCGCCGCCCGCAGCGGCAAGGCCGACGCGGTGGAACTGCTGATCGCCCGGGGCGCTCGCGTCGACATCGCCGACGAACACCGCGTGACCCCTCTGCACGAGGCGATCGCCAGCGGAAAACACGAGGACGTCGTCCGTCTCCTTCTCGATCACGGAGCCGACGTCCGTGTTCAGAACGACGACGGCTGGACCACGCTGCACGAGGCGGTCGCCGGTCCGCGTCCCCGCGACAATCTGACGCCGGGGGAACCTTCCATCGTGGCGATGTTGATCGCTCGCGGTGCCGATGTCAACGCCAGGACGAACGAAGGCGACACGCCCCTGCATCTGGCGGCGCCGCGAGGCAACCGGGAGATCGTGCAACTGCTGATCGACGCCCAGGCGGACCTCAACATCACGAATCAGTCCGGAGAGACGGCCCTGATGGAGGCGCTCCAGAACTATCAGGAGGAGATCGCCGCCCAGTTGCTTTCGGCCGGAGCGGGCGGAGGCGGTCAGGCCGAGTCCGGCTCGACCCCGCTGCACCATGCGGTCCGATTGGGCAACGACAGCCTCGTGCGGATGCTGATCGCCGCGGGCGCCGACGTCAACGCGAGCATCAAGACCGGCGTTCGCGGCCGGCCCGACAGCGAATGGCAGGGCCAGACTCCCCTTCAAATCGCGGCCGCCGGCGGATCCTATAAGATCGCCGAGATGTTGGTCGCGGCCGGAGCGGACGTCAACCACCAAGACGCCTGCGGCACCGCACCCTTGCATGAGGCCGCCAGCCGAGGTCGTCGGGATGTGCCCAAGGGACAATTCAAGGAAGTAGTCGAGCTGCTCACGGTCAAAGGAGCCGAGGTGAACGCCACGGACGAGGACGGCCAGACTCCGCTGCATCGCGCCGCCGCCGACGGCGCCGAGGGAACCGTTGCGATCTTGATCGCCCGCGGCGCCAAGATCGACGCCAGGAATCACCGCGGCGCAACACCGCTGCACATCGCCGCATTTGAAGGTCGCGAGGACGTCGTCGGACAGCTCGTGGACGCCCGCGCCGACCTCCATGCCAAAGACAACGACGGCGATGAGCCGATCTATGAGGCGGCCCGTCGGGGCCAGAAGGACGTGGTGGAGTACCTGGCCGGCCGGGGCGTCGAGGCTGCAGCGGCCAGGGAGGTGTTGAGGACCGGGACAACTCCGCTGCACCAGGCCGCGATGGCCGGCGACGTCAAGCGGGTCAAGACTCTTCTTTCGCAGGGCGCCAACGTCAACGCGAAGGACCGGGCGGACGCCCGGCCGCTCTATTACGCCGCGGAAGAAGGCCACAAGACCGTTGTGGAGTTGCTCGTCGCCGAGGGCGCCGCCGTCAACACCAAGAACGGGCGGCACAACGAGACGCCGCGACAAGCAGCCGTCCGCGCCATACACAAAGATGTCGTCGATTTCCTCACGGCACACGGCGAAAACCTGTCCAAGCCGCAGAAATGACCGGCCGGCGGTGCACTGGAGGGCAGAGAGCGCGAGCGGAAGCGTTCGCGCGATCACATGCCTCGCCGACGCAGAAAATCCACTCCAAGCACGCCGATGGCGACCAGCAGGACCGCCCCCGGAATGGGAATGATGGTGATCTGCCCGTTCAGTGAGCTGCCGGACAACGGGGCGGTTCCATCGGTGGTCCGCAAGAGCGAAACCAGATCGACGCCGCCGGCCGCGTTGCCCGAAAAGCTGATGTCGATGGGAATCCCCGCCGCATCGGCCGCAACCGCATCGTCAATCACGGATGAATAGGCGGGAACGGAACCGGTAATGTCCAGATCATCCGCGATGTTGGAGTATGCGATGTAGTTGGTTCCGATGAATAGCGAACTCCGCTGCGCCATGGCGGCCGTGAGGACAGTCTGATCGTCCGTGTCGCTGACGAGGGTGAATGGACCGGTGGGCGAGAGCGTCGCGGTGAGAAAAGCCCCTTGATCCTGGAGATCGGTCAGCACCATCGCCGGCAGGTTCACGTAATCGGCGAACAGTGAGGCATCGGGGGGACTGCTGTAGTCGACTTGCGAGCTGTTGACCGGAAACGACAGCAGCCAGTTCTCCCCGATCCATGTGAGTTGCCAGGCGAACTCGGTGCCGGGAATCGTCGAGAAATGGGTGGACGATCCAGCCCCCGCCGGCGACGCCAGCGCAAGCCCGGCGGCAAGAACGAATAGGACT
>CALMMH010000860.1 GCA_937868145.1 uncultured Phycisphaerales bacterium | reverse complement strand
ATTGAAGGGCCTTGCCCCTAACCAGACCTACACCCTCACGAATTGGGACAGTCCCTCCTCGTCGATAGAGCGGTCCGGCGAGGATCTGGCCAACGCAGGGATCGAAGTCCCCCTGAAAGAGGACGTCGAGCAGGCCATTGTGTTCGATTACACTCCCGGCCGCCGCTCGTCCGGGTCATGAGTCCCTTCCGTGTCACCCGGAGTCGCTCAAGGCGCGACTCTCCCTGGCCGATACACTTCTACAGGGCTGACGGTCTTGCGTCTGCCCACGTAGGAAGGCGACTTGCGGACTGTCACTGAGAGGAATACACCATGAAGCACGAGTTCAAGGCGCACCCGGGTTTCAATCCGGATCTTCACTTTCCACCGGGCACGACGGTCAATTTCGCCGATCGGATCGTTATCGGAAGTTGCTACAGCTTCGAGGCGGGGGAAGAGCTGCAATGCCGGCGCTGCGGCAGCGCACGAACCGAGCGAATCTCGCCGGCGGGAGGCCCGATTCGCTGCACGGACGGATCGGTCGCTGCCGACGCGGCGGTCACCAAGTGCCTGGACTGCGAGTGGGCGTACATCTGGCGCATCTGCACGGACTGACGGTCCTGTCCCTCGCGGACTCGAAAAACGGACGATGACATCAAGAACGTGACACTTTTTCGGAGGGCAACCGATGTCCTGGTTGTGGATCGTTGTGGGCGGCATCGCCGCCGTGATCGTACTGTTCGTGTGTTGGTCGCTCCTGGGCCTGTTCAGCGCGCGCGTGCGAGAGTTGCAGCTCAAGCTCACAGGGACAGACACGAATCCGCTGTTCCTGTCGAATCAGGCCGCGATCGAGATCAACATGGGCCGGTACAAGCAGGCTCTGAACCTCGCCGACCGTGCCCTCCAATTCGATCCGAAGCTCCTGGCGGCCTTGGCCAATCGAGCCCTGGCCCTGAACGCTTTGAACAGGTGGGAAGACGCTGAGAAAGCATACCGCGAGGTCCTCCAAAGAGATGCGGAGTGTACGCTGGCCTGGTACAACTACGGCGTGGTCCTGGTCAATCTCCAAGGCCGAGAAGGCCTTCCGCAAGACAATCGAGATCGACAACCGATTCTGGCAATCGTGGCAGAACCTGGCCGCCCTGCTCCAATCCCTGGGCAGAAACCAGGAAGCCGACGAATGCATGCGTCAAGCGGTCCGTCTGAGAACCGCATAGGCCGCGGCACGGAACTCCGAGAAACGCAGCGTTCTTTCATACGCTGCGTCCCTGCGCCTCTGCATGAGACTCGATCTTCTCCTGCCTTCGTGCCCTGCGCGTCCTTCATGCCGGCACACTCAGGGACATCGCACCCATTTCGACCCGACCGGCTCTCGATCGTGTCCGCCGAGGGGCTACTCCTTCGCGGTTTCGCCGGACGTCGCGATCGTGTCAGCGTCCTCGTCGCAGCCATAGACCCAGATCCGCACGCGCACGCTCGTGACGGCGTCGACCGCACTCAAAGGAGCCGTGACCTGGATCCCGCTGTTCGTCAAGTGGCTGTAGCTGAACACGGTCCCGAGGCCCTGATTGGTCCGGTTCGGACCCGCAATCCCCGAAAAACTCATCTGAAGATCCACGAAGTAGTTGTCGACGTCGCCGCCCAGGTTGTGCTTGAGTCCGATCACATCGAACTCGCTCGGCGAACCGAAGTGCGTCGTGATCCAGCCGCTGTCGTAGGCCGGACGTGGAAAGCACAGGCTCGGCTTCGATGCAGCCCCGCTGTCGATCCGGATGTCGTCGTAGTAGACCGCCGAGGCCCCGTT
>CALMMH010000859.1 GCA_937868145.1 uncultured Phycisphaerales bacterium | reverse complement strand
GGGCCGCCTGATGGAGAGGATGAATAAGTTGACGGCTCTGGGCGCGGCCCCACGGGGCCTCGGGGGCGTGCCATTAGGATTAGGAAGGTGGATCGGTGACGCCAGCCGAAGGTAGCCTCTCATGGGGAGATGCGTACCCGGCGGCGTACGCCGCCACCCGTTTGGCGTAGGCGAAGGTCCCGCCGAAGCCATAGCCGGAGCCAAACAGGAGAGAATCTGCGTGAGATCTTTCACTTCGAACTGGGGGTAAGATATCCGTAGGCTGCTGTTAGTATGGGTCAGTCCGAGCCGATCGAACTGCAACAGAATCTGCAACAGCCGCGTGCCTTTGGGCTACGGTCGGGCTTCGGTTGCGCTTCGGCCAGCCTACGGGGCCTGAATCTTACGTCTATAAACCATTGGCTCACAAGTACTTACAAGAGCCCTGTTCGGAATGAAAATCCGTGTGTCGCGGGTTCAACTCCGGCCCTGCCCAATCAGCAAGTCATTATCAGGCAAGCATTTACGAATGCTTGCCTCTTTTGATGCCTGTGAAGATGGGCAATTGCAGCACTCTTGCAGCAGTTTTGGGCATAGGCCTCGCTCCGTCGCCCGCCTCGCACGCTGACCAGATCGTCCCGGACACGCAGGTAGAACCGGTGCGTTGTCCGAAAACCCGCATGCCCGGCGAGCTTCATCACGTCGAATTCGCTCATGCCTTCCTCGAACCAGTTGCAGATCGCAGTCCGCCTGAGGTCGTGGAACTCGCCGTCCCCAATCCCTGCTCTGTGCAGAATGAAACCGAAGTTCCTGCTGAAGTTGTTATCCCCCCCCTCAGACGAGAATCCGAGTACGTCCATTTGCCCGTGGCCCGGAGCCTGCTCTGGATGTAGTCATACTCGCCGGCGGAACGAAGACATAGGGATAGCCTATGAGAATCTACCCAACTGTTCAATGGCCAGTAATCGCGATCGACGGGGACCGATTCTGCGATCTCGATACACCTGCCGCGCCGGTCCTGATTGTGCGACACCTCATATTGGCGTCCACTCGTGCGTCCAGGACACCGTGGGATTCGCGAAGGGCGTATGGTGCGGGACTATCGTTGGTAATGCAATTGACGCCGATTGTCCTGCATGGTTCCTGGGGCACATAAAAGGCGACGTCGGGCCGATGGCGTCTTCTTTTCTCTGGTATGGCGGGCAAGGCAAGGGTATGATGATTGCGCATGACCGTGACTCAGTAATCGCATCCACGGCGGCCGTTCAATGGAGACGCCGGGGCCGCTCGGAAGACAACCCTGTAGCGTGGAACCGGCTTGGATGTGGATGGTTTTTGCCGCCCGTAGGGTGCAAATACTATCTGTTCGTAAGTGAATGTGCCTACTGACCTTGCGCAGTGATCCAACGAAAGCGATTGCTTGCCACCCTCTGATCAAGTAGCCTTTGGGAACCATGAAACAGAACCTCTGGCTCACACTTGTGACGTGTCTGGCTTATTGTCTCGACAAGGAACTCTGGAAGGCCATCGACTACCT
>CALMMH010000858.1 GCA_937868145.1 uncultured Phycisphaerales bacterium | reverse complement strand
CGACACCCACCTTCAGCAGGAGCGATCCAGAGGGGCGTTTCGACCGCTGGGTCGAATACAATTCCCAATGAACTCCCGCTCCAGATGAGGGATATCCCCATGCGCCAGGATAGAAAGTGATAAACCAGTTCTTTCCGTCGTCGGGAAGAGATCGAGCCATCCTGAAGTGAGCATTCGGATCGTCAGCCACCACGCGGTCACGGAATTGCTCCGTTTGCTCCAAAAACAGGCGACGCAGTGTCCCTATTGCAGCCTCATCGGGACCAACCACAGCAACGGAACCCTCTTGGGGCAACGGTATCGACGTAACAGACTGGTCACAGGATGGAGACTCTTTGAAGCGGATGAACTCAGCGACCGGAATCTCCCGATATGCGATGCCAAGGTCTTTGAGTCTTTGCTTCCGCTCTGACGTGACGTTGTTCGCTACAACCATCAGGTCGACATACTCCTGCGGCTTGCGTTCCTTGTACTCATAATAGTAGTCCAGGATCTTGTGCATATGCTCGCGGTCCAGCGTTCCACGCTGTATTTCTACAATCAGATGCGTCCCAAACCGATCCCTGAATAACAGGTCGAATCGATAGGAGCCGACGGTCAATTGTCGTTGGATGAGATGCAGTCCTCGCTCGCCAAGAAGCATCTCGGCGTGCACCGCCAGTATGTCTTCCATCGCTTTTTCTGTGAGCTCAAGACCATTGGCCATGAAGCGACTCCGAACGGACTGTCAGAATCAAGAACACTTGGCAGGTGGCGCACTACGAACGCCTGGCTGTCTCTCTGAGTCTCCGCTGGAGCTTCCTGAGATCATCAGTACCCTTCTGCCAGTATTCAAGTTGCTCCTGGGGGGATTTACCTTCCAGGTGCTTCATTACCCGCTCGGCCCCCTGCCGCTTCATGCGAACGGCATCAAATGTCTTCGTCTTCATGATCGACCACCTCCAGCGGCGAATATATGGCAATGTCGTTGTAGCCGTGCAGTTTGTTCACCGCGTTGTACTTGGGAATCCTCTCAAAATTGACGATGTGTCGGAAGTTCCAACTGACGATCATGGACGCTCCTGACACGGTTGCCAGGGCCACGTGTAAGGCGTCCGTAGCAGATCGCTCGGATACAATTCCGGCGTTGAGATAGGCCCACTGCAATTGGAGCGCTTCGGCGACGACCGTGGCGATCTCTGCAACAGGCAGCATTTCCTCAAATAGCTGGCGAACGACTTGGGGAGCTGCTTCAATCTCCTGCCTGACCAGTTCGGACGTGATCAGAATGAACTTGCCCGCTCTGACAGCCTCGATGAAGGCCTTGCTCGGGCCGCTGAACTCGTCATCGAAGACGCCGCCAAACACGGACGTGTCAGCGTACACCGCTATAGTTCCTCGCGTCTCCATACCGGCCATCATAGTCAATCGGCCATTGCTGCACAAGGGGAAAAACAACCAACCTCGACTTCGACCAATCCATTCCCCCCTTCAACTGCCGCTCCTTCGTCGTAGATCATCTGCAGCTTCCGGCTTTGTATTTGCAGCGCGGTGCGCTGTTCGGGTGTGATCGCGCCGCGCTGTCCGCCAGGACTGGGAGGCGTCGGCTGAGCAGCCGGCGCATTCGGCGCCGCAGCGGCTTGTCCGTTCGCGGGCGCCGCGGCCCCGGTC
>CALMMH010000857.1 GCA_937868145.1 uncultured Phycisphaerales bacterium | reverse complement strand
AGATTCTGGCGGAGCTTGCCGCCCAGAGGGGCCGCGGGGTCGGTAGTGGGGTCGTCCGTCATGTCCAAAGGAGTCGCGAAGCTCACCTGTGCGTTCTCGACCCGATATGCCGGATGCCGAAAATTTTCTGCACCATCGCCGGATCCCTCGTCCGACAGAGATGCCACCCGCATGCTGAATTCGGCCTCCGCGGCCAGCGTGGCCAAAGAGTCCACCGCTTGTTTTCTCAGACGGAGCAACCTGACAGCCCGTTCCACCGCGGGCCCCATTGTTTCATGCAGGCAGGCGAGCACCAACTTGCCCCAGTGGTCGCGAATCACTTCCTGCACGACGGCTGTGGCTTCGTTGGGTTTGAGATGGGTCACGCTGGTCGCATGCTTTTTCTTGGCGTACTCGTGCAGCCCCTGTACGGCCTTTTCCTTGATCATCTCTTTGGCGGCCCCCCAGCGGGATTCGCCCGACGGGTGTTTCTCACGGCACCACATCTCGAGGTACTGGATGCCATGGCTCAATCCGATGGGTGCGACACTGAGAGAGCATTTCTCCTCGAACACGAGCCTTTCGATGGTCTCCGTCGCAATTTTGAGAAATCCCTTGTGGTATTCCTCCGGCTGAATAATCTGGGCGCACTTGCTGCGGATCGCAGGTTCGAGTTTCTCCTTGAAATGCATTTCGAGCTTCGTCAGGACGGCATCGACGGAGACCATGCCGTCTTCGGAGGCGTATTCAAAGGAGTGATCCGGGCTCAGCTCCGCGACCCGCGAGGACACCTCCACCAGCGGCTTAAAGTTCTGGCGTATCCGTTGGGCGACCAGTTCGGCTGCGGTTCCCCGGATGTCCTTCATCTCCCTCAACCGGGAGCCGACCCAGGCCAGAACGTCGCCATGATCGTGCCCGGGGGTCCCCTGCCAGAGTCCGTAGCTCGCGAAGCATTGACGGCGCCCGTTGGCGGGATCATAGAGCCCCAGGGCGTCGACCAGCTTGTTGTTGCTTTCCGAGGCCACGAGTTTGCTGCAGGGCTCCACAATCATGGCGCGGATCACACGCGCGATCATCTTCACCAGGTGTTTGCGGTTGCCCACGCCGAGGTCGCCCTGCCCATTGACCAGGTAGAGGAAATTGAACGGGGCCGTGAGTCTGTCGAAACACCGTTGACCCGAACTGCCCGGATAACGGATGGGAATGTCGTCGCGGCGGGGGTCCGAAAGATATTCGATCTGTTCGAGCGTGGCGGCGGCAACCGCCCGCAGCTTCGGCTGGAGCACCGGATTGATCATGAACGCCTCCGGCAGCATCAGATGTCCGATGATCTCGGCCGAGCGGCGGAACGACTCTCTCGACCACCACCGCAGGTTGTAGGCGATGTCGATGAGCATGCCGGCGCCCGTCCCGCCGCACACGCTGGCCGCAACGTGGACCGCGGGTGCGCCGCCGGGAATCAGCTTGAACTGCGACATATCGCCTTTCATGTCATGTTGAATAGCCGCGCTGAGTTCTCCAAAGCGGGCAGAGACCGCCTGGTGAATGATGCGCTCCCGCAGTTCGGTGAAGACCAGCCGTCCCAGACGCGGAATGCCCTGGCAGCCATAGTCGGCGAAGACGGCGTCCAGTTTGTCCCGCAAGGGCGAGAACCAGTCCAGGTGCGGATGCAACTCAGGGTACTTCGCACAATCGCGAACCACGGCGCCGATGTCCAAATCCTGAAACAGATTGTAAAAGTCGGCAAGACTGGCGTCCGGCGGCCCCCCTTCCTCCAGTGCGTCGGTATCCAGCTTCAGGAAGCGGATGAAGGGCGGTATGCGGTTGTCGAACAAATCCCGAATGTACTTCTCGAGCCACTGGCATACCAGCACACCCGTGCCGCCAAGCCCCACGACCAGGGTGGGACGCACCATGATAAAGCCGTTGTTGATTCGCATGCTTCAGTCTCCTCGTGTTGTAGTTCGCACTTCCATCGGTCAGGTTATGCTCGTTTGATGCACACGGCCACCGGGGCAGTCATCTCGTTGGCGTCCACGCGATAACTCAGACTGAGCCCCAATTCGGCCGTCTCCCCCAGATCGGGCAAATCGATCTCACCGCCATGACTGGACCACATCGTTCCGCGTCGGCTGCCGACTCCGGTCCATACGCACATCAAGGCTGTCTGCACATGGGTCGCGCTCGGGTCCACTTCAGGTCGAACGCAGATCCAGAGCCGCCGTCGAAGGCGGAACAGGCGAGACAGCGCGACCGTCGACCAGGCCGCCAATCGTACGAGAATCATACTCCAGCGAGGATGACGCGACGACAAGTACTCCGCGTACATCTGTCTCTCGTCGGGCCATGACGTCTCGTGATCCAGATCGGCCACCGTCGGATTCTGCCGGGCCGGTCGGATCACCGCGTCTCCCTTCACGTGGACGCTCAAACCCAGTCGCGCCGGCGACGGCACCCAGCGGCTCTTGGCCACTTGCGCCAATACGCAGGTGGCCAGCACGCCCGCGAGCAGCCACCACATGTACGGGACCTCCCATGGTCTCTCCACGGTGATCGCACGCGACGACGTCCACTCCGTAATCACACGGTTTGAGGCCGTCGGATCGTCGACCGCCGCAACCCTTGCGGCGGGCTTCTCTTCGTAGGAAGCCGAGCCCAGGATGTAATAGACATCGCGGCGGCTCAAGCGAGGCAGGCCCCAGAATCGCCCGCCGCTGGGCCCTTCGCGCATGACCTCGATGCCGTTCTGCTCCTCTTGGACGGTCCGCGATCGAAACAGGCGAACCCCTCCATCTCCATTTCCTTCCGCAGCGGCCAATTGAGTCAACCTGCCAAGGTATTCGGGCGACGCGCACGATCCAGAACCGGCGCCTCCGACGGCTCGAGTAACCCAGACGGAGCTGTCCTGTTTCGACCACCATCCCTGCAATTCCGCCGCCGAGCGAAATCGCGGGCGGACCCGCAACGTGAAGGGAGGTCTTAACACCACATTGGCCTCGTCCGCGACGTGCTCTTCCCGCCCTTTCGTCCAGAACACGTCCACTCCGTCCAGGCACGGCTTGACGATTTGGATGGGACTGACGGACTCCCAGGTAACGCGGTCAGCCCCCATGTAACGAAGGCGGAACTTCATCGGGCCCCCAGCAACGCCATCGCAGGCCGGAAGATAATCGGGTCCGCGAACGATCAGATAACTCCCGTCCTCGCTCGGAGAGGCGACCCCTTCGAACCAGGTGTCCTTCATGCCGGCGAACTGGAATTCAAACCGCAGATCGATCGGCTTGAACGACCAGGAGGACTCGATGGGAACCCGGTAGGAGAAGGGCCATTGCCGCACCATATCCGTCAGGAAACCGCGGGCCGGAATGATTTCCTGCGGGGAATCCATCTCCAGGATCGTGACGAACACCGGCGTTGTGAATTCCCCCCGGCGGTTCTCCGATCCGACTGTGCTCAACACAAGGAAATACCCGCCGGTTTGTGTCAGAGGCGGATTGTCGACGGCGAATTCTGCCGTCTCCCGGCCGTTGGCGAACTCCAGCTCCTTGGAAAACACATTCTCGGCGTGAGTTCCGGCGGGGCTCCGGTGCTTGACGGTCACGCCCACCTGGAACGGCTGATCGACCGAAGAATGAACCGCTCCCGAGAAATCCAAAGAGACGCGCAACTGCGTCGCATAGGAGTTCCGGATCGGTTCGGGGAGTTTCCCGCCGGAAACCAGTCTCGCGGTGTCGAACACCGGTTGTTCGGCGCGAGGGGTGATCT
>CALMMH010000856.1 GCA_937868145.1 uncultured Phycisphaerales bacterium | reverse complement strand
CAACGTGGTCGCCTACGGGCTGAACGCGCGCGAGGAAATCGACTACGACGCGATCGCGAAAAAGACCGACAAATTCTCCGGCGCGGATTTGAAGGCCGTCGTGGATCAGGCCGTGGAGGGTAAGCTCGAAGAGGCTCTGAGCAAAGGAGTCTCGGAACCCCTGCGGACCAAGGACCTGCTGCACACGGCCAAGCAGGTCAAACCCTCTACGAGCCAGTGGTTCGCCTCGGCGCGCAACTATGCGTTGTACGCCAACGAGGGAGGGATCTACGATGACATTCTTGACTACCTGAAGATGAGATAGGCGACGATGATTCAACAAGCGCTGATGCTGTTGCAGCGGTCTCGGTACGATCAGGCGGAGCAGGTGTTGCGTCAGCTCCTGGCCGGCGACCCGGAGGACGCCTATGGGCACTCGCTGCTGGCGCTGTGTCTGATGCAACAGGACAAGCTCCCGGAGGCCGAAGGCGAGGCCAGGCAGGGCATTCAACTGGCGCCGGACCAGCCGTACTGCCATTTCATGCTCGGACTGGTCAAAGCTCAGGGCAACGACTTGCAGACCGCCCGCCTGGCTGCGGAGGAAGCCATTCGCCTGGACCCGGAGGAGAGCGACTACCACGGATTGCGCGCTGCGATCTATCTTCGGGCCCAGCGATGGCAGGAAGCGCTTGACGCCGCCAACGAGGGACTGACGCACGACCCGACTCACCAGGGGTGTCTGAACCACCGGGCCACCGCTTTGGTCAAGCTCAACCGGCACGAGGAAGCACATCAAACGATCGATCAAGCCCTGCTCAAGGACCCCGAGAACGCACAGACCCACGCCAACCTCGGGTGGGCCCTGCTGCACAAAGGCCTGCACCGCGAGGCCCTGGAGCATTTCAGCCAGGCGCTTCGCCTCGATCCCAATTTCGGCTACGCCCGTCACGGACTGGTCGAGGCCCTCAAGGCGAAGTACTTCCTGTACCGATGGCTTCTGCAATTCTTCCTCTGGATGAGCACGCTGTCGCCCCGTGCACGCGGGGGATTGATCATCGGGGCGTACGTCCTGACCAAGGTCTTGCAGGCGGTCGCCAGAGAGAACCCGGCGGTGGCGCCGTTCGTGCTGCCGCTCGTGGCGCTTTACGCCGTCTTTGTCCTTCTGACCTGGACCCTCGATCCGCTATTCAACCTGCTCCTGCAATGCAACCGCTACGGCCGATACGCCTTGTCGAAAGAACAGCGTCGGAGCAGCACCCTCTTCGGCTTGCTCCTGCTCGGCGGCATCGCGGCGGGTGTTTGCGGAGCCATCACCGGCGTGCCGTTCTTCCTCTTGCTGGCGCTGCACATGGGATTGCTCATTATTCCCGCCACCCACGTTCCAATGGGCGATGGACGCGTCCTGACAACGGCGTCGATTGTCGTGCTCTTCATGATCGTGTTCGCGATCTTCGCTGTGGTGTCGCTGGCCCTGGGGTACAAAGAGGCGGCGGTCCTGTTCACCGTTCTAAACCTGTTGGGATTGGCCGCGTTCACCTGGTTCGGCGTCATTCGGGGGATGCGCCGGCAAAAGGTCTGATCCCTCACTCCTGGGGCAGTCTGGCCAGGTCCGCGTCGGAGCCGGCGACCATGAGGATGTCGCCCTGGTAGACGACCGTGCCGGGCATGGGGACCGCGATGATCGGGCCTTTCTCCGTTTTCTTGGCGCGCGTCTCGTCGCTGCGTTTGATCAGCACGAGATTGACGTTGTACCTCTGGCGAAGCTGAAGATCCATGACGGTCTTGCCGTCGAAACTCTCCGGCGCCTCGATTCGGGCCAGGCTGTACCCCGGCGCAAAATCGATTTTCTCGCCAATCTGCGGGGCAATCAGCTTATACGCCCATCGTTGGGCTGATTCGAGTTCGGGATAGATGACCTCCGTGGCGCCGACTTTGGAGAAGACCTGGCCGGCAACCAAGCTCTCGGCCCGGGCATACACCTGCTGGACGCCCATCTGACGCAGGGTCACCACAGTGAGGATCGCGTCCTCGAAGCCCTTCTGGCCCATGCCGATGATCGCCACATCGACATTGTGCACGCCCTGGGCGCGGAGGGCTTCCTCATCGGTGCTGTCCAGTCGCACGGCGTGGCCGACCTGATCCCGGATCAGATCGATCACCTCGCGGTTCTTGTCGATGGCAATGACTTCCGCCCCGCTCATGGACAGAGCGATCGCGAGCTTGCTTCCGAACCGTCCCAAACCGATGACTGCAAAACGCCTCATGAAGACCAATCCTGTATTTTTCAGATTCTCTCGCCCGAACAGAGAAGCCCGGAACGCTAAATCTCAAATCTCAGATCATGCGTGCATCAGCCGACGATTACCACCTCTTCCGGATAGTCGTACCGGACCGCCCTGAGGTTGAAGGTCAGCGCCGCCAGCAGGGTCAGCGGCCCGAGCCTGCCCATCAGCATGACCAGGATGATAATCGACTTCCCGGCGTCTGTCAAAAACGGCGTTACTCCTGTCGACAGACCCACCGTACAAATCGCGGAAACCACCTCGAAAGCCAAATCCAGCAGGGTGAAGTCCTTGGGATAGTGGGATCGCTCCGTAATCGTCAGGGCCATGGTGGCGACGAAGATCGCCACGACGAACATCACAGTGATCGTTACGGCCCTTCTGAGCACAACGATGCGGATCGAGCGATGGAATAGTTCGAGATCGGTCCGCCTTCGGAGGGTGGCCAGGACCGTCACCAAAATGATGGCCAAGGTCACCGTTTTGATGCCGCCGGCGGTCGAGCCGGGCGAACCGCCGATGAACATCAGAAGCATGAGCACCAGCTTGCTCGATTGAGTAAGTTCCGCGACAGGAACGCTGTTGAAACCGGCCGTCCTGGCCGAGACGGATTGGAAAACCGCCCCGAGCACATCGGGCGGGCGGGCCGGCCTTGCGGCGCCTGAGAATTGCTCGAACACGAGAATGGCCGCGGCGCCCGCCACGACAAGCACGGCGCTGACGCTCAACACGATTTTCGTTTGCAGACGCATCCTCATCGGCGGCTCCCCTGTAAGGAAGAGCTGCCTGCGGACGCGCCGAACCCAGACCAGCCGCAGCCGGTCGAAGAACAAGTTCACTAGATTGTAGAGGACGCCGAAACCCAACCCGCCCAGAACGATCAGGGGGCAAATGACCCCATAGACCTGCCACCGTCTGTTGTAGCGGATCACGCTGTCGCCGAGCAGATCGAAGCCGGCGTTGCAAAAGGCGCTAACCGAGTGAAAGATGCTGAAAAACGACCGCGATTGCGTCTGCGCGTTCCAGGTTTCGACATCATCCCACATCCCAAACAGAGCCAGAGCCCCTCCGGCCTCGATCACAAGGGTCAGGATAAAGACGAAAAGAATCGTTCGTCCGATGCGGCTTACGGTTTCCGTGCTGAGCAGATCGTGCATCGCCACGGTCTCCCGCAAGGTCAGCGCCTGGCCCAGCAGCAACGCGAAGACCGCCCCGAACACCACGATGCCCAAAGCCCCGAGTTGGATCAGGACCAGAATGATGACCTGGCCCATGAAGGTGAAATCCTTGCCGGTATTGACCACAACCAAGCCGGTCACGCACGTGGCGCTGGTGGAGGTGAACAGGGCGTCGATCGGACGCAGAAACGTCCGGCCGGGAGTCGATTTGGGCAGCATCAGCAGCGCCGCCCCGGTCGCGATCAGAATAACGAAGCTGACCACCAGGGTGCCCTGGGCATCGGCAAACTCCCGCCCGATGGAAA
>CALMMH010000855.1 GCA_937868145.1 uncultured Phycisphaerales bacterium | reverse complement strand
CGCGACGCGCAGCCCTACGCCAAGGTCATCATCGAGCAATGGGGCGACGGCACGCTCATCTCCAACCGGGAGGGCAGCCACTTCGGCTACCACGCGATCGCCTACGATTGGATCTACGACGCATTGACGCCGGAGCAGAGAATCCGGTTCGGCAACGCCCTGGGCTCCTGGCTGCGGTTTTTCACCGATGAGCCGCGAATCCTGCTCAAATGGGGCCACTGGGAATACAATCAGACCTGGGGCCCGATCCATCTGAACATCATGAACAGTCGGGACTCGATCACCCAGAAACTGCTGATTGCCCTGGCGATTGCCGGCGCAGGCACGAGTTGCGAGGCCGACGCGAGGACCTTCCTCGATTCCTGGAGTCAGCGAGTGCCCGCCGAGTGCATCCCGGCCTTCAACAGAATGGGCGGCGTCTGGTCGGAGTCCTACGGTCACGGCGGCTACGGACCCGTCACGGTCATCCCATATGCTTTTCATGCATGGCGCACCGCGACGGGCATAGACCTGTTCAAACAACTGGAGCCCTGGGGATACCCGGTGGAATCGCCCCGGTGGGTCGCCTACACGATGATGCCCCACAACGACCGCACCGCTTGGATCGACGATGGGGACGGGTCGCGCCCTGCCGCATTTGCGCGTGCCGCTCCAATGCTCCGCGATGGGCTCTCGCAGTGGTTTTCCGATCGGGGCAGGTCGTGGCTGCCGGAACGCTGGCAGCGAGTCGCCTGTTACGACCCGGCCATTCAAGCCACGTTGCCGGAACAACTGCCTCTGAGCTATTTGTTTCCCGGGGCCGGGCATGTGTACATGCGAAGCGCGTGGAACGACCCAAACGCGACCTGGGCCTTCTTCGGCTGCGGGCCCCAATTCGCCGGTCACGCCAGAGACGACGAGGGGCACTTCCTGATCTCCAAACGCGGGGCCCTGGTCTCCCGCCAGGGCGGACAGGGGCACAACGATTCGGACCACTACGCCGGCGGCTCGCTGATCTTCAACCTCGTCACGATCTACGATCCAAACGAGAAGTTTCGCCGGGACAAGAGCAACGAGAATGACGGCGGACTGCTGCGGCACGTCTACGAAGGCGACCTGCCCCAGGAGCGAGGCCGCATCGTGGCCTTCGAGCATAACCCTCAGTACACCTATGCCGCTGCGGATATCACAAAGGGCTACAACCAGGCCAAGGCCCGCGAGGTGACGCGCCAGTTCCTCTACCTGCGGGGCGACCGCGAGTTCTTCGTCGTATTCGACCGCGTGGAGGCGACCCGGCCCGATTTTCCACGGCATTTCTTTCTCCACGTGCCCACTGAGCCGGCGCGACAGGATGATTGTCTGACGTGGCTGAGCCTGCCCCAGGCCGATGGCGATGCGCAGGTTCTCTCACTGGGCCGGTCCCGGATGTTCCTGCACACCCTGCTGCCCGAGAAGCCCCAGATCGTCACCCGCGGCGGTCGGGACCAGGAAGCCTGGGGGCACCCTCTCGAACCGACCGCGCAGTACAACCACGAAGGCGAGGGACGGCAGAAACCGCCGGTGTGCCCATGGCGGATCGAAATAGGCGATGTGGGCGACGGCAGTCGATCCCTCTTCCTGCATGTCTTCGAGATCGCCGGCGAACGAGTCACACAGCCTGCTGCCGTTACGTTCATCCCGCCGGCGGGCGTCGATATCGCAAACCGATGGCAAGTCCGATTCAACCCCGCCGGGGAACTCGGCGGATCGATAGGCAATCAACCTTTGGCGACGACCCTCCAGATCGACACCCAATACCCATAGGATCATTCGTACTATGAAACGTCGTGATTTTCTTAAGACCGCTGCACTAGCTGTACCTTTTGCTGCCTGGAACGCAGCGAGTGGAGCGAATGAGCAAAACCCGGATTCCGCATCGACGCACGATTGGCTGTCGAGGTGGGAGCGAAACATCCTCGCCGACGCCCGCTCGCGATATTGCGACAAGGAAATGGGCGAGGAACTGGGCTGGCTGGTCAGCCCCTTCCTCAACGGCTTTTACTATGGGTATTTGGCGACACACGACACCAAGTGGATCGACATGCTGATCGATTGGACGGACTCCTGCATCCGCCGGGCGCTCAAGGAGCCGGATGGCTTCCCGGGTTGGCCCAAGGGCGGGATGGACGCCGCCGAGAGTTTCAACTGCGATAGTCTCCTGGGCGAAGCGATGTTCTTGCGTCCGGTCGTGCTCCTGGCGGGCGAGATCCTCAGGACCCCTGCAATCCAGGAGAAATACGCCATGAAGGCCCGTGCCTACCTCGATCTGGCCGAACGGATCTTTGACAAATGGGACTCTCGCGGCTGCTGGCGAGAGGTCCCGGAAGGCGGGCTCTGGGTGGTTCCCCATTTCGGCATTGACCCGACGACTGGGCAATGGACCGAGGGCTACGCCCGCCGTCACACCGACGGGTTCTCCAATCCCGCCAATAAAGAAAATCACATCGCCCAATGGCTGATGGCGATGCACGACGCTACAGGCAAGCCCGTCTACCGCGAACGGGCGGAGAAGTGGTTCCGGCTCATGCGATCTCGGATGACGACTCGCGAGGAGGGTAAGTACTTCGTCTGGAACTACTGGGACCCGGCGGGCCCCTGGGACTACAAGTCCGACGATTCACCCAAGCATTGGATCGGCGTTCATCCCAACGGCGGTTACTATGGCATCGACGTCGAAGCCATCGTCACCGCCTTCGAGCATGGGCTGGTCTTCTCGAAGGCGGATATCGATCGGCTCATCGCCACAAACCGCGACTTCATGTGGAATCAACAGGTGACTGGAGCCCGGTTCCGCCGCATTGACGGCGGCGATCCCGACCCGCGGTGGAAGAACTCGCCAGGCGTGCTGTGGACGTCGCTGGTCCCTTACGATAAGACGCTACGGAAGATCTTCCTGGCAAACCACAATCCATCCGACTGGGGCGGCTTGTCCACGACCCCCTGGTTTCTCGCTCGCGAAACATCGATCCGATCCCAATCCCCAACGGAGCCAATCCCATGAACCAACGACTCGATCTGAACCGCCGTCAGTTTCTCCAGACTGCCGCCATCGCCGCAACCGGGGTCCCGCTGGCGACCGCTTCGGCCGCCGAAGTGCAACCCCACGCGCCGGGCAAGCCCAAGATCGGCTGTCTGAGTTGGTGTTTCCATAACTTGAACCCCGCCGTCGATCCGGAAACGGCCCTGGACATCATCGGAGACCTGGGCTTCGAGGGAGTCGAGTTGATCGTGACGGCGCGCCGCGATCTCAAGGATTTCTGGACCGACGCGAAAATCGACCGGATCAACCAGAAGCTCCAGCGGAACAAGCTGCGGGTCTCGCAATTCGTCATCTTCCAACCCGTGGTCGAGGACCTGTCGAGCACCGAGCCGACCGCCCGCGCGCAAGCGCTCGATTACTTCGAAGCCGGCTGCCGCATCGGCAAGAAGTTCGCGGCGCCGATGATCAACATCGTGGCGCCCTGGGCCCGCGAGATGAAGGGGCCGACGGAATACCTGCCCCGCTTCTACGAGATCGAGAATCCCCAACCCGGCCAGAAGTTCCACATCGACATCGCCGAAGGGTTCGACTGGGACCGGGTCTGGAACGCCTACGTCAAGACCACCAAGGCCTGTCTGGCGAGGGCCAAGGCCCACGGCCTGAAGTTCTCCATCGAGCAGCACACCCATTGCCTCGTGCCGGACGCGGCCTCCTTCCTCCGCCTGTGGGACGAGATCCGCGACGA
>CALMMH010000854.1 GCA_937868145.1 uncultured Phycisphaerales bacterium | reverse complement strand
GCTCGACTGCGTCGATTCGAACCTCCGCTGAGCCGATCCCGGTCGCTCTGGCTTCGAGCAGGCGAGTGAACGGCTGGCCGGCGGGCACGATGAAGTCCGCTTGAGACTCGTCGATTGTCAGTTCGACGGGGCCCTCGATCTCGGTTTTCAGCCGGACGGTCAGCGGGTGATCCGTGGAGTTGAAGAGCTTGACCGGTACGGTAAATCGGTCGCCGGGGGCGACAAAACGGGGCCAGCTTGCCTCCAGGAGCAGCGGCGCCGTGAGCGTCATGGCGTGCTCGGCGGAACCATATCGATCGTGGTCCACAGCGACCGCCATGATTCGCAGCTCGCCCGTCAGATCCGGCAAGTGCATGGGCACCGTCGCTTTCCCATCGGCATCGGTCTGCACCGCTTCTTTCCAGATGACCGCCGGGGCGCGACTTCGCGTGGGGACCGGGTTTCGACGAAGCGTGTCCACGTCGTACCCGTCGCCTCCGATCCGAGTGATGCTGCCGGGTCGTTTGTAGTCCGGAAGCAGCCAGGAAAAGACGTCGGACGTATCGACGCCCGAGGTCCGCGGTCCGAGGAAGTACTCGAACAGATCCGGCGTCTGGTAAGCTCCTGCCAGAAGGATGCCTTCATCGACCGCCCACACGTGCACCAGGGCGGGTTCATTCGGATCGCTCGGGCGGCCGGCGTCGACGGTCACGGTCACGATGTTGTTGGGCTGGGCCTTGGCTTGAGCCGTGATCGTTACCGGGATTCGACTCGACGCATGATCCATGGGCACCTGGATACGGCCCAGTCCGCGATGGGGCAGCCAACTCTCCTCGTTCGGATCGACCGGCCGCACGACCGTCGCGGTCAGGAACGCACTGCCGCGAAGATCCGCCGGCAGGTTGACGTCCGCTTCACAGGTGTTCACGGGGATCTTCAGCAGGCGATGAGACAGGACGCAGTCCGTCTCTAGGGTCAAGAGCACGGTGCCCGGGATCGAACTGCGGAGCAGGACCTTCGCCTGCTCGCCCGGCAGGTATTTCTTCTTGTCGGTGACGATCTCCACTCGTTCCGGCCGGTTCATCGCCAGACTCTGGGAACCCTCATTGTCTCGGGAGGCGTAGAATTCCCGCCATGTGAGACTGCCGGTGGCGGCGTCCGCAACGACCAGTCGGTACGAGCCCGAGTTCGGGCAGACGACTTCCAGGGAACCCTCGGCGGCGGTCGACGCGAGCACCCGATCCTCTCCCACTTGTGCGGTCCGTTCGACGGACTGCCAGATATAGCGATCGTCGACTTTTTTGAGCACGGTGTCGTATTCGACTCGCAACAATTGTAGGGTCATCCGTCCGGGGTCGGCCGGTTGATCCTCGCCCGTCAGTCGCACCCAGTCGACCGTAATCACCTCGTTCACGGGCGCCACTTGTCCCTTCGGCAGGCGAAGGCCGATGTGCGTGTCTAGCAGATCCAGGACGGCGGAGGCATTTGCGGAAACGGATCGTCCGCCGGGTTCGGTGACGGTGGCGGACAGTCGCATGTGGTACAGGCCGGCCTTGAGGTTCTCGGGCAGTTGCACTTGCATGCCGCATCCACCCTGCCCATCCAATCGCCCATCGACCGTTGGCAGAACGATCAGGGCGTCACGTCGGTCTACGCCGAACTGGTAGTCCTTGTGAGCCTTCGAATCAAACGACTCTCTCCACAGGGTACCCTCAAGTCGCACAGGCAATTCAGCCGCCGGCTCATCCCAGAGGTATCGACCGCTGACCTTGACGGCCGGAGGCGTCTTCGGGCCGAAACGTTCGGCGGAAGGGACCGCCGTCACTTCCATGCGGACGGGCACGAATGCCTCTACCAATGCCTCGGTCGAGCCGAGCAGGTCCTCCGAGCCGGGCAGCGTGACGGAGAACTGATAGGGTCCGGTCTGAGCCTCGGCCGATGAGGTGAAACTCGTGTGGAACATCCCCTGATCCTTCTCCCGACGAGTCACCGCCAGATCGGCGACGCGGCGGCCGTCGGGGCGATGGATCTTCACGGACAACGGGAAAACCGAGGGGACCGCTCCGGTTGTGTCGCGGATCACCCCGGTCAGGTGAATCGTCTCGCCGGGCCGGTAGACTCCGCGATCCGTGTAGAGCATCGTCTCATAATGGTCGCCATAGGGGCGACCGTGCTGCTCGACATCGTCGACGACCCACTGGCTCTCGTCAGGCTGCACGTAGCTCAAATCGCCGTCCTTGGCCGCGGTGACGACCCAGATGCCTCCGTCAGGATGTTGGCCGGCAAACCGCAGCTCGGCGACTCCCTCGGCGTCCGTCGTGGCGGTCGCCACCTTCTGGTTGTTGTACGTCAGGCCGCAGACCTCAACATCCGCCACCGGCTCGGCCGTGCGCAGGGAGGTCACCCAGACGGTGTACCCATCCCGATGACGCTTGGTGGTGATCGCCAGGTCGGTGATCGCGACGAGGGTCTGGTCTCGAGTCCAGCGGTGATCGGCCGCCCAGGCCTCGACACGATAGATCCCCACCGGCCGGGACAGCAGTTCCTGCAGGCCCAGGACCAGTTTGCCCGGCTTGTTCTGCGGCTGCTTGACTCCGATCGTTTTCTCCAGGATGGACCGCGAGGTCTCATCCACCTGCGTCCAGTGAAGGTGCGGCACGAGGTTGTTCGCGTGCACCCGCCAGACCTGGACGTCCAACTGGTCGAGGTTGACGCCTTTGGCGTCCAGAGCGAGCCTGCCCAGCGGCGAGAGGATCCCCCGCTCCTGCTCGAATCGGATTCGCGGCTCATACTCGGGAATCTCCACGGTGACGGGCGTGTCCTCGCCCAAGGTTTTGCCCTCCCTGGACAGGACCGTGCCCGGCGTGCGAATGACATACCGCTGCCCGGCGAGGAATTTGCCGGTCGCAGTCAGGACATTGTCGGAGAGGTGGACGTTCAGGGCTTCGACTGCGGGCTCTATCGCAAGTTCCGGCAGCGACTGATCGGAACGCAATTCCTCGGAGAAGTACAACCTTACGGCGATTGTATCCGAAAGGTCCGGCATATTGACGTAGGCGTGCAGGAGCGTGAAGCCCGGCGATACGGTTCGTTCGATCTCCACGGTCTGGCCGAGCCCCACGTCGGCTCCGTACCCTGCCAGGTCGTCGTCCAGGACCATTCGGAAGGAATTGGACTGCGGCCGGTGGAATCGGATCGTCAGATCCTTCTGGGGTGAAGTCATCAGGCAGGTCGGCTCATCGAGTCTGGCCGAGGACTCGCCATCGTAGAATGCAGCATGGCGGAGGAACTCGCCGGGGTCGACGGGCTGGTTGAACGTCGCCTGGAGCGTGATGTCGCTGCGATCCGCGGCCGTGACCTCGCAGGACGCCAGTCGCAGGGGACGAGCGGCCAGCGTGAACTCGGCTCGGCCTTCCAGGTTCCGTCCGGTGGCCGCCTTGAACTGGTCGGTCGCGGCAAGCTTCAGCATGCAGCCGGCGGGCAAGGGCTTGTCCAGGAGGTACTCGAGCTTATCCGATGCGGACCACGTCCATTTCCCCGGCCACGCCGGAGCCAGACTGAAGACCTCGCCCGTCTCCATCCGGCCGACGGAACTATCCGCAATCAAATCCCGGTCGAACGTCAGTTGCAGCCGGTCGGGACTGTCGGCGTCCGGCAGCAACGAGGCGGCGAGCACCCGGACGGTCGCTCGCGGAGCCTGAGTCAAATCGTGATGAATCCAGACCAGCCCCGCGACATTGATGACGACGAAAAGTCCAACGAC
>CALMMH010000853.1 GCA_937868145.1 uncultured Phycisphaerales bacterium | reverse complement strand
CCGAAATCACCACGCGGATTTCACTGTGCTTCTTGCCGACCAGCTCCAGCGCGTTCGCCAACCCCGCCGAGGAGATGATGGCGGTGCCGTGCTGGTCATCGTGGAAGACGGGGATATCCAGCATCTTCTTGAGTTCTTCCTCGATATAGAAGCACTCGGGAGCCTTGATATCCTCCAGGTTGAAACCGCCAAATGTGGGGGCGATGGCGGCGGTCACTTTGATGATCTCATCTGGATCGTGCGAATTCACCTCGATGTCGAAAACATCCACGTCGGCGAATTTCTTGAACAATACCCCTTTGCCTTCCATGACGGGTTTCCCCGCCAATGCGCCCCGGTCTCCCAAGCCGAGGATGGCCGTGCCGTTCGAAACAACTGCCACCAAATTCCCCTTGGACGTATATTCGTAGGCCAGTTCGGGGTCTTTCTCGATCTCGAGCACGGGGACTGCCACGCCCGGCGTGTAAGCCAGGCTCAGGTCGCGCTGTGTATCCATCGGCTTGGTCGGGACGACTGCTATTTTGCCGGGTTTGCCTTTCAAGCGGTGATACTCAAGCGCGTCTTCACGAGTGATGTTGGCCATAGGACCTCCGATATGCAATTGAATTGGTGATAACCTATCAAATTATCGCACAACCCAATCAAATCACATAGTTCTTTTCGTCACATCTTTCGGGTAATTATGATTCACCAGCCGCTGATGCAGGGGCTGGCCGGCCAGGCGACCGACATCGACATCGCGGCGCGCGAACTGCTGCGCATGCGGGAGAGCCTGAACGGCATCCTGGTGCAGCACACGGGACAGCCGGCCGAGCGCATCCAGGTCGACACGGAGCGCGACTACATCATGACGGCCGACCAGGCGAAGGAATACGGTATCATTGACGACGTGATCCGCAAACGCACCTGAGGCACGATCTGGCCGCGGCGCCTGGCTGCAGGCGCGGCGGCGCTGCGGAGGCGGCCTGCCCATGAAGAAGAACGGCGAGAACGAAGTCCTGCGCTGCTCGTTCTGCAACAAGGATCAGAACGACGTTCGCAAGCTGATTGCGGGCCCCACGGTCTTCATCTGCGACGAGTGCGTCGAAGTCTGCAACGACATCATCGCGGACGACAACCGGTACGAGAACCGGGGCACGCGGACGACGCTGCCGACGCCTCCCGAGATCAAGAAGTTCCTCGACGACTACGTCATCGGGCAGGACCGGACGAAGAAGAAGCTGGCCGTTGCCGTCTACAACCACTACAAGCGCCTCGAGATCCAGAAGGTCACCCGCAGCCGGCACGAGATCGAGCTGACGAAGTCGAACATCCTGCTCATCGGCCCGACCGGCACGGGCAAGACGCTGCTGGCGCAGACGCTGGCCAAGATGCTCTCGGTGCCCTTCGCCATCGTCGACGCGACGACGCTGACCGAGGCCGGGTACGTCGGCGAGGACGTCGAGAACATCATCCTGAAGCTCCTGCAGGCGGCCGGCGGCGACATCGAGAAGTGCCAGCAGGGCATCATCTACATCGACGAGATCGACAAGATCGCCCGCAAGGACGAGAACCCGTCGATCACCCGCGACGTCTCCGGCGAGGGCGTGCAGCAGGCCCTGCTGAAGATCCTGGAGGGTACCGGAGGGAGAAAAAAGCATGCAAAGGCCCAAACCGGTGATGCTGATGATACTGGACG
>CALMMH010000852.1 GCA_937868145.1 uncultured Phycisphaerales bacterium | reverse complement strand
GGTGGAAACAAGGGAAGATTCCGTCGCTCTGGGACGGCCGAACCGCCGAGCGAATTACGAAAGTCGTCGCCGAGTACACGGCCGCGAATTGAGCCCGCCGCAGCGCGGGAACCCGCCTGGAATGGGAGCGACGCGCCCTTGTCAAGTCGGCGGAGTTGTTCTACACTTTCCCTATCCATTACTCACAATGGCTTATGGGACCTTCAGAATATTCATGCCGTAGGCCGAAATACATTTCTATGTCGATCCAAGAATCGGGATAGTGGTTTGCTGAGTTGACGAGAACGCGGGCGGGTTGCCCGCGTCGCATGGTCTGGTTTGTTGAGCGTGATTATGAGAATCCTGTACATCCATCAGTATTTCGCATCGCGGAAAGGCCGGACCGGGACGAGGTCGTACGAGTTCGGCCGCCACCTGGTCGCCAGGGGGCACGAGGTGACGATGATCACCTCCGGCCTGGACAACGTCGAATTCCCCTGCCGTCCGGACGGGACCCCAGCCGAACACCAGGTCGACGGCATCCGCGTGCTCTCGGTCCCCGGAGGCTACAACGATCCGCACCTGGGCACCGCGATCAGCGGCTGGAAACGGATGCTCAAATTCTGCCAGTTCGCCCAGGCCGCAACGAAAGCCGGCAAACAGCAGACTGCCCCCAATGTCGTCTTCGCCACGCACACGCCGTTGACGGTCGGCCTGGCCGGCATATTGCTGAGCCGCCACTTCGGCGTCCCCTTCGTATTCGAGGTGCGGGACCTGTGGCCGGACGCCCTGGTCAACGTCGGCGCGATGCGAAACCCCGCCACCATCTGGCTGATGCGGCAGATGGCTTATCGAATCTATCGCAGGGCGGACCACCTCGTCGCCCTCTCGCCCGGCATGGAGCAGGGCATTCTCGCCTCCGGCGTCGAACCGGAGAAAGTCACGATGATCCCGAACGCCAGCGACCTCGATCTGTTCAAGCCCGGCCTGGACGGCTCGGCCTCTCGCGAACGGCTGGGCCTGGGCGGACGATTCGCCGCCGTCTATTTCGGAGCGATGGGGCTGGCCAACGGGCTGGAGTACGTCGTCGAAGCGGCCAGGATTCTGGCGGAGAAGAAGGCCGACGACCTCGTGCTCGTCCTCCACGGCAGCGGCGGCAAGAGAGCCGATCTCGAAGCCCTGGTCCGAAAATACGGACTCAAAAACGTCGTGTTCAGCGACCTGGTGCCGGACAAAGAGGAAATCGCCCGCATCGTGGCCGGGTGCGAGGTGTGCCTGACGATCTATCGCGCGGCCAAGGAGCAGTCCTGGTCGCCGAACAAGATGTTCGACGCCCTGGCGGCGGGCAAGCCGGTCCTGATCAACGTCGGCGGTTGGCTCGGGGAAACCATCGAGAAGAACCGCTGTGGCCTGTGCCTGGACCCCAACAAACCTGCGGCCTTGGCCGACGCCCTCGTCAAACTTTCGCGGGAGCGCGACCTGTGCCGGCAGATGGGTCAAAACGCCCGGGCGCTGGCCGAGCGGGAATTCGATCGCGCCGTCCTGGCGGACCAACTCGAAGAAGTGCTCCTGGAAGCCGCCCAGCGGGACTTGGTCCGAGTCGAGTAACTGCCGCACGGGCGGGCCCCCTCGCTGTTCTACACATCGTTTGTTCACTTCGACTCAATCAAGGCAAGGTTCCCATTTACAGAACGCTCGTGATCGAGGATGATGTCTTTCTCGGACCCGCCGATGGAGGCGGTACGAACCCGTGTGGATCGCGGGGCAAATGGAAACCCCAACAGTCTAAAGGGACGATCATGGAAGTTCCGTTGCTGGATCTCAAGGCGCAATACAAGACGATCAAGGATGAAGTGCTGGCGGGCATCTCGGAGGTGCTGGACTCGCAGGTCTGCATCGGCGGCCCGAAGGTGCAGGAGCTGGAGCAGAAAATCGCGGCCGCCAGCGACTGCCGGTTCGGCGTCGGCGTCTCCAGCGGGACCGACGCGATCCTCAACTGCCTGATGAGCCTGAACATCGGCCCGGGCGACGAGGTCATCACCACCCCGTTCACGTTCTTCGCCACCGTGGGCTGCATCGCCCGCGTGGGGGCCAAGCCCGTTCTGGTCGACATCGACCCCAAGACCTATAACATCGACCCCGAACAGATCGAGACGGCGGTGACCCGGCGGACGAGGGCCATCATCCCGGTCCACCTGTTCGGACAGATGGCGGACATGGACCCGATCCTGGGCGTGGCCAGCCGGTACAACCTGGCGGTGATCGAGGACGCGGCCCAATCGATCACAAGCACCTACAAAGGCAAAAAGGCCGGCAGCCTCGGCGCCGCCGGCTGTTTCAGTTTCTTCCCCAGCAAGAACCTCGGCGGCATCGGCGACGGCGGCATGGTCGTCACCAACGACGAGGCTCTGTACAAGCGGCTGATGCTCATGCGCAACCACGGGGCCGAGCCGAAGTACTATCACAAATTCGTCGGCGCCAACTTCCGGCTCGATCCGATCCAGGCGGTCGCCCTGCTGGTGAAGCTGCCGCACCTGAACGACTGGTCCGAAGCCCGAAGGCGCAACGCCGCGTATTACGACAAGCGATTCGCCGGCTCGGTCGTGCAGACGCCGTACATCAGCCCGGACTGCGTGACGATCTACAATCAATACTGCATCCGCGTGCCCCGGCGGGACGAAGTCATCGCACACCTCAAGGCCAACAAGATCGGCTGCGAGGTCTATTACCCGGTGCCCCTCCACATGCAGGAGTGCTTCTCCTACCTCGGCTGCAGCGAGGGCGATTTCCCGCACTCCGAGAAGGCCTCCGACGAGATCATGGCGTTGCCCATCTATCCCGAGTTGACGGACGAGATGAAGAACGCGGTCGCGGACTGCGTTCTGAATTTCCTGCGATAAAACAACCGCACGGACGAACACGGGCCTCCACGGACGCGCACAGACTCGAGCGCCGTCCGTGCAGGTCCGTGCCAGTCCGTGCAGGTCCGTGTCTCATGTTCTTCCTCCTCAAACGATTCTCCGACATCGTAGTCGCCGGCGTGCTGTTGCTGATTCTCTGGCCGGTCATGCTGGCGATCGCAATGGCGATTCGCATCGCAAGCCCGGGTCCGGCGATGTTCCGCCAGGAGCGAGCGGGCCGCAACGGCCGGC
>CALMMH010000851.1 GCA_937868145.1 uncultured Phycisphaerales bacterium | reverse complement strand
GGGCCAGACCCGGAGTGAAGCTGGTGGGATTCGTCCGCAAAGATCTGTGGGATGAGTATGCATCTCGACAGCCGGCTCCGGCGGTGACGGAGAACGCCCATGACCGAGAAACCCCGACAACCGGAGACGCAACTCGTCCATAGCGATTGGTTGGCCGTGCCGAACGTGCACCGCTTCTCGCATCTGGCGATGGCGACCACGTTCGAGGTGATGGTCCAGTATGAGGATCGCGCCTACGCGCAGCAGGCTGCGACGGCCGCGTTCGACGAGGTCGATCGCATCGAGGGGGCGCTGAGCCGTTTCCTCGAAACCAGCGACGTCACGCAAATCAACCACCTGCCGACAGGCAAACCCCTGCACGTGTCCCTCGACACGTTCGAATGCCTGCGGATCAGCGTCGAGAGCTACGAGGAGACAGGCGGGGCGTTCGATGTCACGGTAGGCTTTCTGGTGGATTGCTGGCGGGACGAGCAAAAGAGGCCGCGAACACCGTCGGAGGAGGAGCTTCAACGTGCCCTCGACCACACCGGCACGGACTTGATCCTGCTCGATGAGCCGAGTTGCGCGGTGGCTTTGCTGAACAGTCCCATCCGAGTGGACCTGGGCGGTGTGGGCAAGGGCTACGCCGTGGACCGGATGGCCGAGACGTTGCGAGAGTGGAGCATCGACCGTGCGTTGATTCACGGCGGCTTCAGCTCGATCCTGGCTCTTGACGCGCCCGAGAGTCTGAAGGGCTGGCCGGTAAGCCTCAGCCATCCGAAAGACCGCAGCCGCACACTGGCCCGACTGGACATCGAACATATCTCGGTAAGCGGCTCGGGTGTCGAGAAAGGCCCCCATATCATCGATCCCCGGACCGGTCAGCCGGCCGAAAAGAAGCTGGCGACCTGGTCGCTGGCTCCCGATGCGGCCCATGCGGACGTGCTGTCCACCGCCTTCATGGTGATGACCGAGGCCGAGGTGCAGGACTTCTGCCGCGAGCACGCCGAGACGCGAGGACTGCTCATTCTGCCCGGGGGCGATGCGGCCGGCCGGGCCGAGCGAATCGTTCCGGTTGGCGCGTGGTCCCTGGGAGAGCTTGTTCAATAGTCCGTCAAGCCGTCGGGATCACTCCTCGACTCCCAGTTGTTTCTGCAACTCCTCCAGCGAGACCCCCTTGGTTTCGGGCAGATACTTCCAGACCAGGAAGAACTGCACGACCATCATCACAGCGAAGAAGGCGAACGCCGGAGCGCCCGAACTGCCGGCCACGATCGGAAAGCCCCAGCTCACGCCGATGCACAGCAACCAGATCAGGAAGCACGCCGCGGCCGAGCCGGAAGCGCGGATCGCGTTGGGCAGCAGCTCGTTGATGATGACCCAGACCACGGCGCCCTGGGAATAGGCGTGAGACCCGACGATTCCCATGAGGGCGGCGATGACGATCCAACCCTGGGCGTGCGTGTGAAACACCCAGGCGGCCAGGCCGTGCGAGATGACGAAGGTGATCGAGCCCACCAACAGAAGCGACTTGCGGCCCACGCGATCGATCAGGAGCATCGCCACCACGGTCATGACGAGATTCGTCACGCCGATGATCACCGATTGCATCAGGGCGCTTGCTTTATCCGCTCCCGCCATGCGGAAGATGTCGGTGGTGTAGTAGATCACCGCGTTGATGCCGTCCAACTGGTTGAAGGCCGCGATCATTCCCGCCAGCAGCAGGGGCTTGAGGTACTTGCGATGGAGAAGACTCTGATGCCCGCCGGTTCTTTCGGAGGTGAGAGACTGCTCGATCTGTTCGACCTCTCGCAGAGGGGCTTCGTTGCCGAATTTCGCCAGGACGCTCTCGGCCTCCTGGCGGTTTCCTTTCTTCACCAGCCAGCGGGGACTCTCCGGGATTCGCATGGAGGCGAATAGGAATGCCGCCGCAGGGATCGCTTCGATGCCGAACATCCATCGCCAAGCGTGCGGATGCTCCGCGCCCAGCAGGTACGCCACGAGGTAATTCGAGAAATAGGCCGCGAGGATGCCCACCACGATGTTCAGTTGGCTGACGGCCACCAGCAGGCCACGCCGGCGGGCGGGCGCGATCTCCGTGATGTACACCGGCGACACGACCGAGGCTCCGCCGACCCCGATGCCCCCGAGCCAGCGGAAGAACAGCAGCGACCACCAGTTCCACGCGAAGGCACAGCCGACGGCCGACACGAGATAGAAGACCGCCAGGATGGTCAGCACGGGACGGCGGCCCCACCAATCCGAGGGCCGGCCCACCAGGGCCGCGCCGAAGAGCGTCCCAATCAGCGCACTGGAGACCGTGAATCCGAGAAGGTTGTCGCTGAGCGAGTACAACTCTCGCAGGGCCTCCGTTGTGCCGGAGATCACCGCGGTGTCGAATCCGAACAGAAAAGACCCCAACGCCGCGATGATGGAACTGGTCAGCAGCAGGGCGCCGCCGCGGTTTTCATGTGCCTGATTTTGACTGGTGGAGTATGCGTCCATACTTTTACAGACTCCCTTTCAAGGGTTTCGAAATGATGAAACTCGCCGGGGCGAATGCGGCCAGATTCACAGTGAACTCGCCCTCTTCTACAGATAGCGGAGACCCGGTCGGCTCGCCGCGAAGGTTCACCGGCTGGACCTTCTCGACATCAAGCGAGCGGGGCAGACGCACCCGACAAGGACCTGCGGTTCCGGCATGCTCCCACAGTCGGAGCAC
>CALMMH010000850.1 GCA_937868145.1 uncultured Phycisphaerales bacterium | reverse complement strand
CAAGGCTCAGTTGTAGCCCAAGCGCTGACGCTGGCGTCGTCAATACCTGTAGCCCGAATTCTCGGCGGTGCGCGCTACGGAGAACTTGGCATCGTTCAGAGCACGCTCGCGACCTTCGCGCTCTTTGCCGGGCCGTCTCTCGTGGTGGCGGCAACAAAACACATCGCCCAGTTGCGAACGGTGGACCGCGAGCGGGCCGGACGAATTATCGGAATGACCTCTCTGGCGGGCGTAGTGGCAAGTGCTCTCGTTAGTGGCGTACTTTGGGTCGCAGCGCCATATGTCGCGAGCAACTTCCTGAACGCACCGAATCTGACTACTGTTTTGCGGTTCGCCTGTTTAGCACTCTTTACGACGAGCTTGGTAGGAGTTCAAAACGGAATTCTGACGGGCTTCGAAGCCTTTCAGGGCATGGCAAGAGTGAACACGATTAAGGGCATCCTGACATTTCCTGTTCTCACTCTTGGCGCGTGGCTGTGGCGCGTAGAAGGTGTGGTAGTGGGAATTTTGATCGTATCCGTAACTACCATGTACATGAACCACCAACTAGTTCGCGCCGAAACAGCGACAACAGAAGTGTTCGCGAGATACGATAACCTCCGAAGCGAGTGGCGAATTCTAGTCGCCTTCTCATTGCCGACTCTACTAGGATCGATAATGGTCCTCTCGGCTACGTGGGTGGGTAGTGCACTTCTCGTAAACCGAGCGGACGGATACACTGAGATGGGCGTGTTCAACGCAGCAAATCAATGGCGCAGTGCCATTCTGTTCTTTCCAAGCATTCTCGCGCGCCCGGTTCTGCCGATGCTGTCAGAGTCCCTAGAGCGAAACCTGACCGAGTACAAAACACTACTGAAGCTGAATGTCGTGCTCGCTGCCGCCTCGTCGTTCTCCTGCGCAATGATCGTGATCGCACTCTCCCCCTGGATCATGTCCGCCTACGGAGCAGACTTCATGTCGCGCTGGCCCGTGTTGGTGTTACTCGCAGTCTCGTCGGTGATTGCGGCAACTACCGCCGTGATTGGAACGAGTATTTGGAGCATGGGAAAAATGTGGCATAGCTTTGCCCTCAATGGCGTTTGGGCTCTCATACTTGTGCTGACGTTCGTTCTGACGCCGGCGCGGGGAGCCCTTGGCCTCTCGATTGCCTATTTCGTTTCGTACCTGTGCCTAGGCCTTCTGACAGCCCTGTACGTATACGTCCCGCTTCGCCGTGCAAGAGCGACACGGTCCTGATGGACGCCCACTTGCAGCGAGTGGCCGACAAACGCCTGCACAGCCTCCTTCGCGCCTTCCTCCCGGCGGAGCTGACGGACCAGGGGCTGTTGAGTCGGACCGAGAGACGATCTCTGGCGTGCCCGTCAAGTGCCATTCCCGGCCAGCGTTCGTTAAATCGCCACGAGTTCTATCGTCTTGGTATCGACGGAGATTACGGGCTGGCGCCGTGCCATGAAGGTACCTGCCGTCTCGTTGATGTGCTCGACCAGCGCATTCCGGTTTGAAGGGTCCGTCCTTTCGCGGCTCTTCCCGAGCGACTGGAAGCGGTAGCCCAACTCGTGCAACAACCGCCGCGCGGTCGTCGAACTCACCGTCCACCCCTGATGGACGAGCGCCGCGGTCAACTGCGTCCCGGCTCGCTCGAGCAGACAGAGCCGGGCCTGAGCACCGCGTTTGAGGCCCCGGTGGACTCCGACTCTTGCACGTCCAGCGCAACGTGTCAGCGCCAAGTGAGATAGTCCGCAGAACAGCGTGAGCGAAGTCCTCCGATCAGCAGCCAAAATGTCCCTTCGTGGTCTGACCAACCCGGAGGGACAAGTGTGCTGCGAAAGGAGGACTTCCTGATGATTGAAACACTCGTGAAGCGCGGTGTCTACCAATGCGACATCGCGGCGGAACTCGGGGTTTCCCCGAAGACCATCAGCCGGGCAGTGGCCCGGGGCTCGGCGCCATCGGGGCACGCCCGTCGGGGCAGCCTGGTGGATCCATATCGCGCCCAGATTGACGCGCTGCTCAACGAGGGTGTGTGGAATGCGCAGGTGATCCTGCGGGAGATCCAGGCCGCCGGCTATGGCGGCGGCATCACGACCCTACGGGGCTATGTCCGGCCCAAGCGGCCGCAGCGCCTCAGCCGGGCGACGGTCCGTTTCGAGACCTTGCCCGGCCGCCAACTGCAGAGTGACTGGGGGACGATCGTGCGTCCCCTGGCGGGCGTGGACACCACGATCCACTTCGCGGTGAATCTGCTGGCGTACTCGCGGCGGTTTCACGTGTGGTGTACGGATGCGCTCGATGCCGAGCATACGTACGAATCGCTGATCCGCGCCTTCGAGTGGTTTGCGGGCGTCCCGCAGGAGGTGCTCGTCCACAACCAGAAGGCCGCGGTCCTGTCGCATCGCCCGAGTGGCGTCGTCTTCACCCCCCGGTTTCTCGACCTGGCGGGCCACTACGGGTTTGCGCCGCGGGCCTGTAAGCCGTATCGGGCGCGGACGAAAGGCAAAGACGAACGCATCGTGAGCTACCTGAAGCACCATTTCTTCGTCCGCTATCGCGCCTTCGAGAGCTGGGCCCATCTGCAGCAACTCATGGAGCAGTGGCTGCGTGAGGAAGCCGACCAGCGCGTGCAGTCGACCGTCCAGGAAGTCGTGGCGGCGGGCTTCGCCCGGGAAGCGCCGACACTCCAGCCT
>CALMMH010000849.1 GCA_937868145.1 uncultured Phycisphaerales bacterium | reverse complement strand
CCGGCGAAGTTCCGATTGAACGGCCGCAGGCTCACGGTCCCGTCTGCAGGCGAGAAGCCCTGCCCGATGCACGGTCCGCAGGCCGATTCCAGGATGCGGGCTCCCGCCGCGATCAGATCCGCCAGGGCGCCGTTGTCGGCCAGCATGTTCAGGACCTCGCGACTGCCCGGCGCGACTGCGAATTCCACCATCGGGTTGATCCGCCGGCCCTTGAGCACCTTGGCCGTCATCATCAGGTCCGTGAAGCTGGAGTTGGTGCAACTGCCGACCGCGATCTGGCTGACCGGTTTGCCGGCGATCTCGCGGATCGTCTTGATGTTGTCCGGCGACGAGGGGCAGGCCGCCATCGGCTCAAGGGCCGACAGGTCGATTTCGATCACACGATCATAGACGGCGTCCTTGTCCGCCGCCATTGGCTGGTAGTCGCCTTCGCGTTTCTGGGCGGCCAGGAACTTGCGGGTCTGCTCGTCGCTGGGGAAGATGCTTGTCGTCACGCCCAGTTCGGCGCCCATGTTCGTGATCGTCGCCCGCTGGGGGACGGTGAGGTTCTTGACGCCGGGACCGAAGTACTCGACGGTCCAGCCGACGTTGCCTTTCGTGGTGAGCACGCTCAGGAGCTTCAGGATCACGTCCTTGGCCGCCACCCAGTCGCCCAGCTTGCCTGTGAGTTTCACGCCGCAGACCTTCGGGCATTGCAGGTGGAACGGCCCGCCGCCCATGGCGACCGCGACGTCCATGCCGCCGGCTCCGATGGCCAGCATGCCCAAGCCGCCGCCGGTGGGGGTGTGCGAGTCGCTGCCCAGCAGCGTGCCGCCGGGTTTGCCGAATCGCTCCAGGTGGACCTGGTGGCAGATGCCGTTGCCGGCCCGCGAGTGGTGCACGCCGCTCTTGGCCGCGACGGTCTGGAGGTACAGATGGTCGTTGTGGTTCTCGGGTCCGAAGCCCGCCATGTTGTGGTCGACGTACGAGACGGATACGTCCGTCCGGACCCGCGGAACGCCCATCGATTCGAAGAGCAGAAACGCGGTGGTTCCGGTGGCGTCCTGGGTCAGGGTCTGGTCGATCCGGATGGCGATTTCCTCGCCCGCCGTCAGACGGCCTTCAACGAGATGTGCTTGCAGAATCTTGTGAACAAGGGTCATACCCATAGTCGGTCACTCCTAAGAAATCCAAGACCGACAATCTACCAGAAACCACAAGAAAACACAAACCCCGCCAGGCGTGTTTTGTGGGAGGACGGGTCGCGGTTGACATCCGGCATAGCACCCGAAAGACACGCAAACAGGGCGCCACGGGCGCCGGGTCCACATGTGTCCCGGTGACTTTTCGCGTCCGCTGGGTTATAATCGCTTTCATGACTATCGAATCGAAATTCGCATCGAACGTGATTCCCTCGGGGATCTCCAGACGCTCCTTTCTCAAATCCGCCGCGATGGCAGGTGCCGCGTTGCCGATGACGGGTGTGCTCGCGGCCCGGGCGGCCGAAGTCCAGGGGCCGCTCATGGCCTATGTGGGCACGTTCAGCTCGCCGCTGCGCGACGTGCTGCCGACGCAGGTGGACCTGCCGCCCGGCAATGGACGCGGCATTCACCTGTTCGAGGTGGACCGCACCAGTGGAGCCCTGGCCCCTCGTAGCGTCTACGAGATGGGGACCAGCCCGAGCTGCCTGACGGTCAACGCCGCCGGGACCCGCCTGTACTCGTCGAACGAGACGGACCGCGTGGGCGAAGGCAAGGAAGGCACCATCAGTGCCTTTGCGATCGACCGAGCCGACGGCCAATTGAAACTGCTCAGCACCGTTCGCTCCGGCGGTGCGGGGCCCACGTACGTGAGCGTGCACCCCTGCGGCAAGTTCCTGCTGGTCGCCAACTACTTCGGCGGCTCGGTCTCGGTCCTGCCGATCCTCGCCGACGGTAGTCTGGGCGACGCGACGGACGTTGAAGTCGATGTGGGAACGATCGGACCCCGCAAACCGACGAACGCTCCGGCGGGGACCTTCGCCTTCAGCGGACACGACCGCACCCATGCGCACATGATCCAGGCCGATCCTTCGGGCCGCTTCGTGGTGCATATCGATCTGGGCCTGGACAAGATCTACGTCTGGAAATTCGATGAGTCCAAGGGCGTTCTCATTCCGAACGATCCGCCTGCGGTCTCGCTGCCGCCGGGAGATGGTCCGCGGCATTTCCATTTCCATCCGAACGG
>CALMMH010000848.1 GCA_937868145.1 uncultured Phycisphaerales bacterium | reverse complement strand
GATTTCGGTGATGTAACGGCCATACGAGATGTTGTGGCGCTGTTTGCCGAAATGCACGTAGTCGAGCAGCGTGGCGCCGTCGACATCGTATAGCAGAAGCTCGTCGCCCGCCGTGTCGAGCCCAAACGAGGCGTGCAAGCCGGACTCGGTGATGTCCCCGTCGAGCCAGATGATGAGGTAGCCCCCAGCGGCGATCTTCGTGCCGTACGGAATACGCCATTTGGCGGGAACCTTGTCGTCATCCGTCAGGCACATCCCGGCCAGATCGACCTGTGCATCCCCCGCGTTGTACAACTCGACCCAGTCGTCGTACTCCCCCTGCGGGTCCGCATAGGAACCGCCGTTGGCCGCCATGAGCTCGTTGATGAGCACAGGGCCGCCGGCTGCGTACACGGAACACGCCATCCCCAGCACACCCACCCATAGGAACGCCATCGCTTTGATCGATCCGTGCATCGTTTCCACCTCACTCCCGGCTTCTGCGCCGCCGCGAGTTCACGACGTCTTCTGCGGCTGCTACCCCGTGTCTCAACCGAGGAATCCGCTCCGTCGCGCGCGGCGTCGTCAAATCGTGTCTATTCTAACATATCAGGTCCTCACATCCAAAAGAAAAGACGCGCCCCGAAGAGCGCGCCCTTGTCTGCAATCCGTGTTGTCGAAACCGGTCGCTTAGCCGACCTTCAGGTCCGGATTGTTGGGCCCGAAGTGCTTGAGCATGACGATCGGATCGGACTTCGAAGGGTTCGTGATCGTGACGCCCGCCTTGGCGGCCTGCTCGGTGACGAAGTACTCGTCGTGGGTGAGCTGGCCGAAGCGGATCATGGTCGGAGTCTCGATGTCCCAGATGCCCATCGTGCCGTGGCCTTGCATCATAATCATACCGTAGGCGCCGCTGTCTTTGATCGTCACGGTCTCGCCCGGCCACACCGTCAGTTCCTTGGCGCTGAAGGCCGTGGACTTGTAGCAGATCCAGTTCTCCTGGAAACCCTGCTTCTTCATCTCCTTCACCGGGTAGACCGGCTTGGGCTTCATGAAACGGTTGTTCACGAAATCCGGATCGACGTTGAGGTTCCAGTCGATCACGCTGAGCAGCCAATCGACCTTGCCCTGCTTATTCTTCGGCGTATTCTTCCACAACAGCTCTGTGGACACGACTTGATCGTGCGTGACGTTTTCGTACATCGCAAAAACGTCCGAAGCTTTCTGCGGCTCATAGGTGCACAAGCTGCCCGGCGCGTGGAGCACGCCCGGCGGCACATCCCACCCGGTTCCGGGATCAAGCCGATACGCGGGAGCCAGAGACGTGATCGAGTTGTCTCTGCCCTCGGCCGCGTCCTGCAGCGCCTTGCGGACCTGGTCCTTGGTGACGCCGGGGTTGAGGCCGAAGAAGGTGTAGGGGAAATCGCCGCCGTGGTTGTTCACCTGCGGCGGGAAGAAGTACGCCTCGGGTTTGCCGAGCTGGCCGGTGAACTTGGCGTGCTGGTCGCGATGATGAATGTGGTGCGGCAACGCGCCCTTGTTGTCGAAGAACTTCGAGTACATCGGCCAGCGTTCGTGCTTCTTCCAGAGGCGGTCGCCGATGATCTCGCCTTTGAGATCCTTGATGGCGTCACGCAGCAGGAATGTCTCGGTTTTGCCGCCGTCTTCGAAGGCGATGAAGCTGAGCCCTTCGTTGGGCGAAGTCAGCGGCCCGTTGTCGGCCGGGGTCGTCGACGAGAACCACCGCTCGTCGATGCCGCCCCGCTCGCCGCCGAGGGCATAGTAATCATCCGGATGCAACTTGATTCGCCGCCCGGGCACGCAGAACGAACGCGGCACCCACGTCGGCGTCAGCCGCAAGATTCCCTGCCCTTGTTCGAGGGCCATTTCCGCAATTTTCTTCACGGACATAGATGAGTTTCCTTTCTCAAAGCGATAGGACGGATCGGACGCATGGGACGAATAGATCCTATCCGTCCCATCGGTCCTGGTTGTCCCATCATCATCACGATTTCACGTCTTCCCAAGCACCCTTCTTCGCCGAAGCCAGAACCGCATCGCAGACGTACTGCGTGGCCAGAGCATCGCGGAACGTCGGCGATGTCGGCTGGCCCTTGGCCGCATTCTCCATGAACTCGGCCAACTGATGGACAAAGCTGTGCTCGTAGCCGATGCTCAATCCGGGCACCCACCAGTGCGACATGTACGGCATATCGCCGTCGGTGACGTGGATCGACCGCCAGCCGCGCACGATGGACTC
>CALMMH010000847.1 GCA_937868145.1 uncultured Phycisphaerales bacterium | reverse complement strand
CATCTGCATTTGACGGCAGATCAATATGTGCCATGGGGGCATCAAAAAGAGAGGAATATACCCTGTTTTGGGAGGCGACCTCCAGGGAAAGAGCACCGCATACAACTCCGGGTTTTCGATGTTCTGCTTCCTATCGAACTTCTCCGCGGGAGCAAGGGCCATGCCGCCTTCGACCTCCCGCAGAGGCAGCGGCGGCAGCTTGTCCCGCAGACGCTGCCAAAGCTCTCGCTCGCCGGACGGGACCGCACCGGCCGATAGCGACAGCAAACGGTCTGCAACTGCAATACACCCGGCCAACTCCGGCATGGGATTGGTGCACTCCCACCAGGTTTCCAACGCCTGCGAGGGATGCATGACCAGTTTGCCCTGGGCATCGGTTGGATAATGACGATCGAAGAACGTCAGGATCTCGTGGGCAAACGGAATCGCGGTGCCCTGCAGGAAGTCGCGATCGAGGGTGTGCTCGTAGTAGTCGAGCATCATCCAACACAGCTCGAGCCCGCCAACCCATTCCCATTTGTGATATCCGCTCTCCTGCAGCTTGTCGGTCCGCTGCTCGAACGGCGTCCAGCCGTACGTTTCACTGAAGATCGCACCCCAGAAATAAATGCACTCCGGGAGAAACGCTCCCTCGTGGCCGCAGTAGAGTTTCGTGCGGTGCTTCGACAACTCCAGCACCTCGCCCGCGTACATCCGCCACAACGGGGCCATTAAATCGAAGTCGCCCGATGCGCACATGCTGAAGTACGGCAGGCGGGTGTTCTGCCACCAATACCCCGATCCCCAACGGCGGTAGTCCGGGTCGTCCCTGTCGCCAGCCGGAACGGTGAAGAGGCTGCCGTTGAACTTGATCGGATACGCCCCGCGGCCGGCACAGGCGCTGATGAATCGCTGGAGATGGTACATCTGGCTGATGTACGCGGCTTGGTCGGCAACCGTCTCTCGGGAGCTGTCGGCGACGAGTTTGCCGTTGACATAGATCCGGCAGCCTCCGGCGTCGGAATCCGCCACCGCGGCCACGTGTGTCCAACGTCCGGCCGGCAGGGCATCCTTCACAGCGAGTTGGGTCTGCCCGCAGATCAACCGCAGGCTGTTGCCGGGGCACGTATCCAACAGAAAACCGTCATCGCCGCCGGGGGTGATCTTATCCACGATCCTGGCTCCGCCGGCGGGCAACTCCTGCGGCTTGAGCCACGCTTCGATCGCAAGACCCCGCTTGAAATCCCACGATGCGGAGTTCGCGACAGAGCCGGTGTTTGTGCCGGACCACAGCCGGTCCGACGAGTGCGGTGGCATTGTGTTGCGATCCAGATTCGCCAGTTCACGGACCTGAGCATCCATCAACGGCGACGAAAAGACAGTCGCCCGGCCGATCTCGCCATCGTATTGGTTGCCGCCGCTTTGGTCGAGACCGATCCGTACGGTGTGGTCGTTCGCGGGAACAATGGAGTCCGCCGGCAAAGAAGAGGAGATATGCGAGTTCGTGGCGGCTCGAATCCAGCTGCGATCCCAGAATTGAGCCCACCATTGCTCATGGGCCCGCCGTCGTGCGGCCAAGTCCTGCGACTCGACTTGGCGGATCGTTTGTTCCATCTGGACCAGCCATTCACTCGGCTGGGCTGGATGGCGAGTCAGGACGAATACGTTGAACCGATGCTGCTTCGCGCGCGGCGAGCGAAGATGCAGGTCGTCGATTCGTTCCCCCTTCGCAGCGGTGACAATGGCCCCAAATGTGCGATCGAGCAGGGGGTCGGGTTGTGCGAAACCGGTCAATCCCTGAATCTCCGCGAGCAGTCGCGGACCGACGGACTTGACGTTGTGGTGGCACCAGCCGATGCGGTCCTGCTGATCGGCCAGGACCGTGTCCGGCTCGAGGATCATCGGAGGCTGTTGTTGCTTGGGGAGCTTAGGATTCAGAAGGACGTCGCTGGTCTGTAGCTGCGTCTCCTCTTGTCGGTTTGTCCGCCACAGTTCGGCCACCGCCGTGGCTTCGACCGGCGAGGCGCTCTCGACAGCCACGTGGATGACCGGATGGTTCGCGTCGACCCAGACCTGTATGCCCACTTTCCGAGGACCGTCGCCCGCTTCGACTTTCAACGTGGCGTCACGCAAGCTCAGCGTCTGACGAAACGGCGGATTGTCCGCAAACGGGTTGGGCTCCAGATGAACGCGAACGGCGCCGACCTTGACCAGCCGGGCATTGTCGTCCCAAGCGTCGGATTTACTGATGAGGAATTGGACATCTCCGGCCGGCGTGACCCAGGCGTTGAGTCCGATGTCTCCGTTGCCCAGCGGCATCGAGCCGTGGTGGTCGGCGCTGGGAGAGTCCCAGGTCACGTTGTAGTCATCGAGACGCGACGGAGCCGCGTGCGGCGCCGAGACGGTTGAAGCTGCCTCGAACAGCAGAAATTCCCAGACTGTCGGGCCGTCGGTCGCCTTGAGGACGTTCAGGCGGACTTTTTGTGCCTGGACCGGTGCGAACTTCAGCTCCAAGCCCGAGCCGATCTTGCCGCCACGGGCGAAGGTCTCCCATCGGCCGTCGTGATCCGCCTGCAACTCGAACTCCTCGATGCGATCGTACGCCTCGCTGAGCCAGGCCCGATCGATCGTGCAAGCCCGCCCCAAATCCACCTGGAGCCAGGCTTGCTGGAGCCCGGCGTCCGAGGCCCAGCGGGTCCGCTCGTCGCCGTCAAAGGCCTGTTCCGCCCGGCAGCTATCTTGGTTCTGGTACACGTCTGAAGCTGTGGCCGGCTTGCCCCTGGCCACGGATTTCGATGCGTCCGCGGGTAATTGCGAGGCCCCATCTTCCTGTCCACCGGCCGGGGGATGGCCTTTCTTATCGAGCTTCGTGTTGAGCGCGGCGAGCTTGGCCTGCGGCACGAGCGGGTCCCACTTCGTCAGCGGCTGGATGTCCGCCACGGTCAAGTCCGTGTTAAACCGCAATGTCACGATCTGCTGTGGCCGCACCGCGAATCGATAATTCGGCCCGCCCTCCAGAGGTTGCCGCCGGCCGCCCGTCAGATCCGTGATCGCGGCCCTGCGGTACGGCAGGTTCAGTGTCAGTTCAGCCGTGCCGGCTATGCCGAGACACTCGGCCAAACGCACTTCGATCTCGCTCCCTTCCCGACGCATGGCCTCGACAATCACATTGTCGGAGGTCTGCAGGAACGACTGGGGCGACGCCTCGGCTGAATTGGCAGCCACAACCGGGGGATTGTTGAATTCCCAGGCCATTCGAGGGATGCGAGCATCTTTCCAGTCGCTGTCGTGGGCGACGAGGGCGAAAGAAAAGTTGTGTCGGCCACGGCCGCTGAGCCACGCGCAGGGGTAACCCATGTAGATCTCCTGAGCGTCCAGGAGAAACAGCACCGGCGTTCGGCCGGTGAGTTCCCGACCGGGCAGGCCGCGATCGAGAATGGCCACGCCGCCGCGTTCGAATTGGTAATGCGACCATCGAATCGCGGGGACGATTCCATCGCCAAATCCCGCCAGGCTCGGATTCTTCTTCTCCCACGCGGCGTGGGAGAACCCGTAGGGAATACCCCGCCGGGTCTCTTGGATGGCTTCTGCCAGAGGAAACTCGGCCAGGACGATGGTCTTGTCCGGGACATCGTTCAGTTCGACGTCGAAATCGATCCGTGGAGAGTCCTTGTAGAAATGAATTGTCTGGCGAACGACGCGGCCGAGCAGAGATGAATCCGTCCTGACGACAGTAGCCAACGGGCCTTCGCTCACATTGATGCGGGGCTTGGTTTGCGAGGAATCAGCCAAGCGTCTGCGCTCGTCGCGTCGCGGCGTGCTGTGGAAATCGCCTGCCTGCTCGGCCACAAGACGTACCGGACCCGCCAGAATCTCGCGGCCGGAGGATTTGAGTCTCAGGCTGCACAAGGCGCCGTTGTTCCGATCGATTCTCGCGAGGTAGTGAGCCGTTTCGATCACCGGTGGCAAATCGATCGCCTTCGGCGTCGGGACTGCCTGGCTCGAAGTGCCCAGAGTAAGGATGCCCGTTGACGGCAGGGCAGCGCGACACAGGATCTGACCATCTCCTTCCGCTTGAGAGGTCACGCCCACCGGGCTTACGCCTGCGGGCAGGGTGATCCGTACAGGATCGGTCCTCCGCCAATTCAATGGGTTGAACAGGGCTACGCACCGGCCCTGCCCGGCTATGTGCCCAAGGGCCATGTGAGCCGTGCCGGCCGAGATCTTCTCCACCGACTCGAAGCGGTCGCGGACATCCCATGATTTCTCATGTTCGAAGACCATGCCACCGGCTGCGCCCCAGAGGGTGTTGCGGTCCATGTTCAAGAGCATCTGGAGCCAGGCATGGTAGAGGGGCTGGGCAGGATAGTCGAACTTGCCGTCGCGGCTGGCGATGGTCGCCAGCATTTCGGCCGCCTGCAACCCCTGTTCCGCCCGTCGATACCACTGCTTGACCTTGGGACTTTCAATCCAAAAGGAGGTCCAACTCAGCCTGGCGCCGCTCCGACTGACGGGCAGCTCGATTCGTCCGGATTGGACGGCGGGAAGAATCGCGTCCACATAGCGACCCAGTCCGGTGAAGTGCATCGCCGTCTGCGGAGATGCCTGTCTCCACTGCCTCAAGAAGGCCGACGGATAGTCCGCACAGGCCGGGGCGATAGAGTAGTCGCCGGCGCCGCCCAGGACGAGAACCGGCGTGCCTCCCGGCGTCGCGGCAGCGCGGGCCTTCACGTCGTCGACAAGCTCCGCGAGCGTCTTGGAGTCCAGCGGGGTCTGCGTGCGGAACACGGGGTCCCAATCGGCGTAGTGGCCGGGCGAAATCGCCAGACAGCGCGAGCCGTCCGGAGCCTGGAGCCAGTGGATCGATTTGCCGGTGGGGTTGTCTCGAGTATAGACCATCGCATCCAGACCGAGGCCGGATGTGATTTGTGCCATCTGCTCGTGCACGCCGGTCACATCGATGGCCCAGACGAAGCGAGGGCGAACCCCGAAGATCGCCTGTTGCCAGCGCAATCCTTCTACGCCCATCTTGACGAGGGCTTCACCGCCCGAGAGATTGATCGTCGGTTCGAGGAAGAATGCATTGGCCAACTCCACGCGGCCCTCGCGAATCCGTTGCTGGAGCTCCGCCACCCGGTCCGGGTGGAAGTTGAGGATGGCGATCATCGTGTTGCATTCCGAGAGCGCGAAGGCATAGTTCGGGTCATCCTGCACGCGGTCGAGGTGGTCGAGGTAGCTGTTGGCGCAATAGTTGCGTTCGGTGGACCAATCCGTGAGCCAGCCGCAACTCGCCGGATGAAAATTCGGTACGACGAAGACTTCCGCCGGAACATCCGATTGAGCCGCCCAACCGGCGCCCGCCGATACGAACAAGACAAGAGCCATCATGGTTTTTGCAGTCATGCGTCCTTCTCCATTCGCAGAATCCACCCGTAGGCATCCGTTGAATCCGGCGGACTGTTAATCGAGATGAAACACTTCGTTCATGCTCGCCCACCACTCGCCCTCGGCACGGTCGGGCAGGGGCTCCTGGCAGGGCATGCAGACTTTCCACCACTGCTGAGTCGTGGGGTCGGCCGCCATCTTGGCCATATCCTCGGCGAAATCCTCGCCGATGTATTCGAAGTAGCTGAAGAGATAGTGGTTTCCATCCGGCAGCCGGCGAAGGTAGATCGAGTAGTTGCGAATCCGACACTCCGCGATCTTTTTGAGCACGTCGGGCCAGACCGCCGCGTGCAGTCTCTTGTATTCCGCAAGTCGATCGGCTTTCACGCCGATCACCATTCCATACCGCTTCATGGCGTCAACCTCCAATCTCCTGTACACAGGCGTGGACATTATGGCAGGATCGTCGGAATTACGATAGCTGATTTTGCGGCCGAGGCATTCGATTTTCCGACACGGGAGACACCCGGGGCGATGCGATGGACGCGATCCGGCGGACACGTCTCGTCGCCGGGACATCGGATTTTCTGCAAACCTTGCCAGAACCGGACCGGCATGGTACTCTATCGGCGGTCGAAGGCGACCGATTAGGAGAGTTCCCTGTTATGAGTATGCAGCGACCCGTATCGACATTGGCCAAGCTCGAACGCATGCAAAAGACCCTGCGGCACGAGGAGCCGGACCGTGTCCCGGTGAGCGACTTCTTCTGGGGCGGTTTTCTGGAACGCTGGCGACGCGAGCTCGATCTGCCGCCGGACGCCGATCCCTATCGGTATTACGATCTCGACTGGATCGTAACGATTCCCAACATGGACCCGCATATCAAGCTCTTCGAGATCGTTCGCCGGGACCAGAGCGAGGTGTGGGTCAAGACCGGATTCGAGACGGTCCTTCGAAAGCGTCTGGACCTGCCCATGCCGGAACAGATGTCCTGGGACACCGACAGCATCGAGAAACTCGAAGCCCTGGAGTTCGACGATCCGTGCGATCGCCGGCGGTTCTTCGAGGCCGGGGACAATCAGATCGCCGGCGTCGGCGACGGCTTTCAACGCAACAGTCCGCCGTGGGTCCAGACCGTCCGGAGTCTCTGGGCCGACTTCCCCGTCTTCGGCAGCATGATCGAGGTCAACGAGTGCCTCACGCGCCTGGTCGGCCAGGAGAACACGTTGCTCTGGATGGGACTGTATCCGGATCGGCTGGGCGCCTGCATCAACCGCATCGGGGAATTCTACCTGTCGTGCTGCAAGGCCGCGATCGAGGCGGCTGCAGGGTATCTCGACGGTTTCGTCATTTGGGGCGACGTCGCCTACCGCAACAGCCTGTTCTTTTCGCCGAGCTATTGGCGAGAGTACTTCAAACCGTGGGTGAAGGCGATGGTCGAGGATTGCCATGCGCATGGCCTGCCCGTGATCTACCACGGCTGCGGGAATGTGAGCGCCATCTTCGAAGACTACATCGAGATCGGGGTCGACGCGTACAATCCGCTGGAGGTCAAAGCCGGCATGGATGTTGTGGACCTTCGCCGCCGGTACGGGCACCGCATGGGTTTCTGCGGCAATCTCGATGTCCAGAAGTGGGAACGCGGCGACCGCGAGGAGATTCGCGTCGAGATTCTCCGAAAGCTCCACGCGGCCCGGGGCGGCGGGCTGATCCTCCAATCGGATCACTCCGTCACCAGCGGTGTTTCCGGGCGGACGTACGACGATGTTGTCCGGTTGATTCGCGAGCGCGGGACCTACCCGCTGGACCTGGGTGAATCCCAGGCGATGTGAAGGATTCGGAACGAATTGAGGAGACTCCATGACTGAGATTGGCGTCAATCCCATCTTGGGAACATCCCTGCACGCGATCGGAGCCATTTCCGCGGCTCTGTGTTACACCCCTCAACAGAAACTGCGGGGCTGGTCGTGGCAGACCTACTGGCTGGCGCAAGCGTCGGTTTGTTGGGTCTTTCTGCCGATCCTTGTTGCCTGGTGGACGATTCCGAGTTTGGGACAGGTCCTGCGAACGGCGCCTTCGGGCGCGATGCTGAAGACCTTTGTTTTGGGCATGGCCTACGGGATCGGCGGGACTGCGTTTGGCATGGCCATCCGCTATGTCGGTTACTCGTTGACCTACGCCATCGCCATCGGCATTTCGTGCGTACTGGGGACGCTGACGGGACCGATCCTCAGTGGATCGCTTTGGAGCACTCTGAACAAGGATGGGTCCGGCTGGGTCATGAGCGGCGTGTTCGTGGGTTTGGTCGGCACGCTCGTGTGCGGCTGGGCTGGCCGGCTCAAGGAGATTGAGTTGCAGCAGGGCACCCGCGACGGAAGCCGGCCGTTTGCCTTGGGCAAGGGCCTGCTGCTGTGCGGCATCGCGGGAGTCTTCTCCGCGGTCTATGGCATCGCCGTGAACGATGCGGGCGGGCCGATTGCGGCGACGGCCGCCGAATTCGGGGCTGGTCATTGGCAGACCAACGCGGTCTACATCTTCTCGAACACAGGGGCATTCATCACGACGGCCGTTTACTGCCTGGTGCTGATTCGCTCTCAGAAGACGTTGGGGGAATTCCGACAGGCTGGGGGCGTCGGCAGCGGCGCGTTGCCGGTCAATTACCTCATGGCCCTTCTGACCGGCTGCATGTGGTACGGGCAATTCCTGTTCTACGGCCTGGCGCACGTCCGTATGGGCGAATTCAAGTTCTCCAGTTGGGCCATCCACATGCTCATGCTGATCCTGTTCAGTTCGCTGGCGGGGATCGTTCTGCGGGAATGGCATGGCAGGAACGCTCGGACGAAGGGGACGATGATTGCGGCGCTGCTGATCCTGGCTGGTGCGATCATGGCTCTGACGTATGGCAACTTCCTGGGGCAGAAACCGCTGAACTCGGGTGTTTCGAGTGAGGTTGTTTCGCCGTGATCCGGCGCAAGAGGCGTGCCGGGATGTGGACAATCTTACGATCAAGCGAATCGTCGACGCTCTGAAGAACCGCGGAGATTCGCACTTGCCGGTTGTTGACTCGGAGGAGTTCAAGAGGCTGATGCACGCGCTGGCTGCATGGGGCCGGATCATCGAGAGTCGGATCTCGCTTCTCCCGATCGAAGGAATCCCGGAGGGATCCGAACGCATTCCATTTGTCCCTCCTCGTTTCACAGAGGCCGGCGATCCTTCCGGAGGCAGCGTCTACGTCTCAGCAAGGATGTCAAGTTAACGATCGAGAAGGACCGGGACGCTGCACCGTCATCGCACTCTCCTCTTGTGTTCTCAAACCGGGATATCCGTTGGCGTAGTCGAATGGAGCAAAATCCTTATCGTGGTCGATCTTTCGCGGTTGGTACCATGCGTCGCGTAATCGGACGTGACAGACACTTTACAGAAGGTCGCCATGAGCCCGGATGGCAAGGAACGGGCCATGGTGAAGCGCAGGGATGTGGAATGGGGCGGCTTCGATTCAATCTCCGGATGCACTGTGGAACGTCTGCCGATCAACCCTGCTGAATGATTCAGCGGGCGGGATTGTCCCTCCGCATGGGACCGCAAGCGGAGACGGCAAAATCGGGCCCAACGATTCCTGACGTGCGACGAAGCGTTTGTCCTGCAACGGATTGAGGGGACAGAATCGGGGAGTGGGGTCGTGTTGAGTATTCAGATAGATGGGGAATGGGTCCAGGCGGATGACCAGTCGCTCGCCGAATGGATGCTGGAGGGACGGGTGGAGGAACTCACGCCGACGCGAGATCCGACCCAATCCCAGGCCGCCTGTCCGCTGATCGAGTCACTGCAACCCTCCCAATTGGAGGTCTTCACTCATCGAGTGATGGAGCGTCTGCCGGGAATGTACGTCGCCGGAGCGGATTCGATCAACTTGACTGCACTTGGCGAACGGATCGGCCGGCTGCGGAGCTGGAATTGGGCCGATCATCTGACCCGGGGACGATTGGAGTGGCTGGACGGGTGGCTCTCGGAATTGGCCGGTTCCGTGGATTGGGCGGTCAAGTCCTACGATGCGTATCTGCGGGGCTTGGCCCAGGAACCGGTCCTGCGTCTGCTGGCGCACAACAATCGTGGCGTTCTCCGCATTCTCGTCCGCCAAGCCGAGGGAGTCCGGGACCTTGCCTGTGCGGCGATTCCTTCCGACGACAACGGCGCCCTGGCTGAGGACTCGCGACTGCCGGCTGCCTGTTTCAATCTTCTGAATCTACTCACGCACGCCCTGAATCGTCATCCGCTGTGCGATCAGGTTGAAGACGTGCTCGTGGATTTTATGATCCAGCTGCCCCGACGGGCTCGCGAACGGTGCCTGGGTCCGGATCTCTTGGAAATACAGGAGTCGGACGATGCGAAGTTTCCCGCACAAAAGGAGGATGAACAGGGAATGGAGGGAACCCTCAGGGGCGCTCCCGATGCGGATTCCGACCGGGGCGCTGTGCGACAGAACCGACCGCGAAAACGACTGAGGATTCTCAAGGATCCGAGTTTCGTGCGGCTGACGCGGTTGGTGGTCTATCTGGCGGACGGAGCGTCAACCCTCGCACCGAACTTGGACGAGCAATGCACCGTCGAGGCGGTGGCGTCGCAACTGCGGTTGTGGACCGTCGAATCCGGGGATGGTGTGACAGATCTAGGCGGCGCGATCCGGGAACGCCGCCGCAGGCGAAGCCGGCTCGACCAGTGCGCCGAGGCCGCGAGCCTGCTCTATGCATCGGATATTCCTTCCTCGTTGGTCCCGGGGGATGGATCGATCTCCTGGGTGAAACAGTACGCCGACAGAGCTTTCGGATTGGCCGAGGAGTACTGCCGGAACTCCGAGTACAAGCTGGCCGAGAGAACGCTGGCTTCCTTGTCGGAGGCGCTGGAAATCTCGCGTTCCGACCCGCTGGTTGAGACTCTCACGGAGGAGATCGCACAGCATCTGCAAGAAGTGCGTCGGCGGGGGCAGGCCCAGGCCCAGCTCGAGCTCTACCAGACGTGCACGGATCTTGTCCGGCAGGTCAGTCTGTTCTGTGGTCGAACGGATCTCTGCCAGGCCGAGTTCGACGCCGACGTGTTGAACCGGCAAGTGAGGAAGCTCCAGGAGCGGCTGGTCGGCGAGGATGTTTCTGAGGGCGAAGCCCAGGCTCTTGTGGGCGATCTGCCCCAGCGAATCCAGAGACATCTGGATCGGCTGCGGCGAGAGGATATCGGGCGGAGAATCGCCAAACTGCGGGAGCAACTGCAGGCGAGCGTTCCGCACGACTGGAGAGAGCCGGTCAGCCGGCAGGCCTATGAGGCGTTGCGAAAGTGCCAGGCAAACGATCCTTACTGCCTCGTCGATGATTGGCGTGCCTGGAGGTCCCGGCTGGATAAGCACCAGGCGCAGTATCATTTCCGGCAGGCTCTCGCCGACATCACCGACGGCAGCGGGGACGGCCAGGATGCCCAGGAGATGCTGGATCAGGCCCTCGGTTTCGATCCCAGCCTGACGCCCGCTTCGGCGTCTCTCTATTGCGTGCTGGCTTTGCGAAAACTCAAGGACCCGCCGGAGGGTCTTGTCAGCACGAAGGCCGATATCCTCAGAACGGCCCGCGAACTGCTCCAGCTGGAGCCATTGGGGCCCGACGCGGTGTGGAGTCCCGCCGTTCGGATCAGTCTTGTTCAGGAGGCGTGCGTGCTGTTGGAACGGTTGATCGGAGCCTATCGAGGTCTGGACGCCGAGCTCGACGGACTCTGGCAAGCTCTGGAGCGAGGTTTCGCCCCTGCGTTTACCGAGGCTCCGCCTGTGATCCTTCGGGAGATTCTGACGGTCGTGGATACCTGTCTGAAGGCCTGCCCGGTCCACAGCCGCGGAGGGACGAGCCGAATCGATCCGCGAAACCGATTATATGTTCTGCAGCGGACGTGCCAGAAGGTCCTGCTGACGGCCGAAGGAGAAGAGGCTCTGCATCAGGCCCGACCCGAGGATGCGACGAATCGATTCACGCAAGTGATCGAATCGCTCGCTCGCGACGCCCTGGCCGGCGATCAGGACGGACAACTGTTGCGACGGGCCGTCTCCGGCGTCTACCTGGCCGGGTTTGGAGGACAGGACCCGCTGTACGCGCAGCGGCGAATCCTGGACGAGCTGGATCAGTGGGTGGAACAGATCCGGGGGCCGGACCGGACCGTCGATTGCAGCATGGAACGCATTCTGCAGAAGATCGCGGATGCGCGGGAACAGACCTGGGCTCCAGCTGACGAGGGGCGGGTGCAAACGATGATTGCTGTCCGTGAATGATTGGGGGATGGATCTGATGGCGATGCAGCACAAGCAAGGAAGAGAAGGCTGCGCGGCTGCAGGGTTCTATGCGGCGATCGTAGCCATGATATTCACGGGAGGGGCTCACGCCCAGAATCTGGGACAAGGTTCGGAGCGGACGTCCAACGATCCCTACTATATCGTGCTCTGCACGGACGTTTCCGGGAGCATGAACGAAAGCGACCCCTTGTATCGCGACCGCAGCGGAAAACTGACCACCCTGCGGGATGACGCCCAGCTCACCTTCTTGACGTTGTTGGGGGAGTGTCCGATCGAGAGCTTCGTGGGCGCATGCAAATTCAGCGACCGCGTCACCGGAGGACTGCCCGGCGGTGAATCGGAAGCGGTTGGAATCGAGAACGCATTGCTCCCGTGGCGAAGGATCGGCGCCGATTGGGAGGCTCTGCGGGAGCAACTGAGCACCCGCAAGTCCGACGCCGGAGGGACTCGGATCGAAGCGGCCTTGAAATGGGGGCACCGACGCATCGGCCTGGCCAGACAGAAATCCCGCACCATGGGTCACGGCATCATCATTCTCCTGAGCGACGGCGATCCGGATCGAGCTTCCAGTGAACTGAAGAGCGGAGCCATTCTGAATATGGCTCGCGAGCTGGCCGCAACGGACATCCAGGTCTACTCGATTCTCGTCAACAAGGCCTCCTACCGGCCCGGCCGGACGTCGTCCAAACTGAGCGATAGAGATGCGGCCGCGGAGCAACTGATGGATCTGGTGGCGAATACGACACACGGTGAGACCCATCGCATTACGGCCACATCGAGCCTGCTGGATATCTTCCTGGACGTTTTTCGCATCGTGCCGGCGTCGCCGCCCCTGGTGAACCCCACGACGTTCGACGTCAGCCGATATCATCGGACGGTCGTATTCATCGGGCCGTTGTCGTCCACGATCCGCATCGAGCCGGCGGCCTCTCGTGCGGGCGGGCAAGCGTACCTGCTGCCGGTCAAGGATGGTGTGGATGAGACCTCGGGCATCGACCGCAGGGTCATTCCCTTGACGCTATGGAACATCATCATTCTGCGTCGTCCGGCCGATTCGGAACAGTTGGACCGATACTGGTCCGGGACGTGGCGGCCGGCCCTGGCTGCGGCCGATGCACGATACGGCGGACGCGTGTATCTGATCACGGATTTCCTGCTTCGCCTGGTGGTGGAGCCCATGAGTCCCTGTTGGACCAATGAACGGATGCGCATCGCGGCCCACCTGGTGGAACGCCCCCGGGAACTGGGGGAACAGGCGGGGGAGGCCTCTCGCCTGCACGGGGGGAGTCTATCCCTCTCGTTTCAGGTCAATCGGGGCCGGACGGCGGCCCCCCTGACGGTCGGAGCCGACCGCTGGGATGAATCGCAGCAGATGTGCCGCAGCGTTCCCTTCCAGGTGGACGCCGCCGACCGGTATGTCGTGGCTTGTGAGTGCTTCGACTCGACGGAGAATCGGAGAGTTCCTCTGGGCGAGTTTTCCACGGACCTTTCTGTGGAGCCATCGCCGTATTCCTGGGTGCTGTGCAGGGCCTCGGATGGTCAGGTCGTCTTTCCGAAGGAAAGCGATGCCTCGCCGGATGCAAGGGCCGTCAAAGGAGGAGAGAGGGTCTATGCGGAGTTGCGAAGGCAGGGCAGGGACGCAATGCCGGACCTGAACGCCCAACTGCACGTCGCGAATCTGACTCCTTCACAATACCCGTTCCGAGCGGACTCCGGACGACGCATTACCCAGCCCTTCCAGCTTCCCAAGGGGGACATCCATCTCATGGCCCAGGCGCAGGTTCGCCTGACCGGCGACGGCAGAACCCGGGAACTGAGCCTGCCCGGCGATTTCTTCTACAATCGAGGCGACATGGGGTTGGAGTGCACGTTCTCGGACAGCCGGACGGCCCTCTGGGTGGGCGAATACCATAGGCAAACGCTGCGAGTCTCGGTGTTTCCCGTCTTTGCGGAGGCGGCGGACGCGATGACGCGTCTGTTTCCGCACGATCTCGCCCAGCCCGTGATGACCTTCCTCGATGCGGATGGCGGCGGGCCCGTCACGATCCCGGTCCGGTGCGTTCTGGGCGCTGTGACGAGGGATCGCCAGCAAAACGCGATCAAACTGACGGCAACGT
>CALMMH010000846.1 GCA_937868145.1 uncultured Phycisphaerales bacterium | reverse complement strand
CGAGCTGGATGAAGTCTGGCAGCAATTCCAGCAGTACATGCAATACAACGAGCGGTTCAAGACCACCTACGACGGCGCGCTCGACGAGAAGGACATCGTGGCGTACTTCGCCATGGAGTTCGGCCTCCATGAGTGCATTCCGATTTACGGCGGCGGCCTGGGCGTCCTGTCGGGCGATTTCCTCAAGGCGGCCTCGGACGTCAACCTGCCTCTGGTGGGCGTCGGTCTGGTCTACAAGTACGGTTACTTCACCCAGCGGATCACCGCCAATGGCGAGCAACACGAGCAATCCGCCGAGTTCGACAACCATTTGATCCCGATGCACGAGGTGCGGGGGCCCGAGGGCGACCTCGCCTACATCGAGATGCAGATGGCCGATCAGAAGGTCAAAATCAAGCTCTGGGAGATCGACGTCGGCAAAACCCGGCTCATCCTGCTCGACACGGATCTCGAGGAGAATCCGCCCCACCTGCGGGACATCACGCAGGAGCTCTACGTCGCCGACCGGACCAAGCGGCTTCAGCAGGAGCTGGTCCTGGGAATCGGAGGCGTGCGGGCGTTGGAACGGCTGGGCATCGAGCCCCGGATCTACCACATCAACGAAGGCCATTCCACCTTCCTGATCCTCGCTCGGCTCCAGCAGCTGATGCTGCGGGAAAAGCTCAGCTTCATGGAAGCCAAGGCGATGATCCGGGCCTCCACCGTGTTCACCACGCACACGCCGGTGATCGCGGGAAATGAGAGCTTCGACGCCGGGATGGTCAAGGAATACATCGAGCGAGAGGTCCAGACGCTGGGTCTGTCGTACGACGACTTCGCTTCCCACGGCTACATCAACGGCGACACGAAAACCTTCTGGCTGCCGGCGCTGGCCATGCGGTTTGCCCGGCACCTCAACGCCGTATCCTTGATGCATCGCGACGTCTCACGGCGGATGTGGGCGGGCCTGTTCCCCGACCAGCCCGCGAGCGAGATGCCGATCGATTACGTCACCAACGGGGTACACCATTCCTGGCTCAGCGAGCCGTTCATCGATCTGTTCAAAAGACACGTCGGTCCCGACTATATCCACAGCACCTGCGAATCGGCAACCTGGGATCGGGTCCTGGCCATCCAGGAGGACGAGGTCTGGGAGGCTCATCACAAGAACAAGCAGAGCCTGATCACCTACATCCGTAAGAAACTGGCCGACGATCTCTCCTCGCGAGGATACATCGAATCCAAGGTCCTCAAGCTGACCCGCGCCCTGAACCCCGAGTTCCTGACGATCGTCTACGCCCGGCGGTTCGCCCGGTACAAGCGGGCCACGCTGATCCTGCGGGACCGCGACCGATTAGCCAAGATCCTGACCAACTCGACCAAGCCCGTTCAATTGGTTTTCGCGGGCAAGGCGCACCCGGCCGACACGCTGGGCAAAAACATGATCCGCGAGATCATCGACTTCGCCAAGAGCTATCAGCTCGAGGACCGGGTCGTCTTTCTGGAGAACTACGACATGAACGTTTCCCGTCACCTGGCCTGGGGAGCCGACGTGTGGCTCAACAACCCGGTGAAGGAGAACGAAGCCAGCGGCACCTCCGGCATGAAGGCCGCGATCAACGGCGTTCTGAATCTGAGCGTTCTGGACGGCTGGTGGCCCGAAGGCTACAACGGCCGCAACGGCTGGGCCATTACCGGCGCCGAGTACAACAATCAGTACGAAATGCAGGAGGCGGCCGAGGCCGAGCAGATCTACGACCTGATCGAATCCGAGATCAGCGAGCTCTACTACGACCGCAACGAGGCCGGCGTGCCCGTCCGATGGGTCGAGATGATGAAGCAATCCGTCGCCTCCACCTGCTGCCACTTCAATATGAACCGCGTACTGGCCGAGTACATGGACAAGTTCTACGCCCCGTCGAAGGCCCTGACGAACGACCTGACCCGCAGCAACTACGAATCCCTGAAACTCGCTCTGCACAACGCCCAGGAGATCTACCGGCTCTGGGACAACATCCGAATCGGCGGGCTGACCACCAGCGTGGACAAGAAAGACGTGGTGGCCGAGGGCGAACACGTCGACGTCGCCTGCACAGTCGATCTGAACGGAGCCCCCGCCGGCCTGTTCCAGGTCGAGCTGTTTTATCTGCTCCGCGACGCCAACGAGCACCGGATCGTCCCGATGCAGGCTCGAAACACCTCGGGCAACCGCGTCGTCTACGGCTGCGAATTCGAGATCTCCGGACGCGGTTTGCTCAGCATCAACGCCCGGATCAAGCCGTCGTCGCCCATCCTCCAGGATCTTCATCCCAACCTGGTCAAATGGGCGTCATAGGTCCCAACAAACGTTTCAACTGAGGCGGCTGCCCTTGCCCGATGCGATTCGTGTAAGGGCAGCCGCTCAGGTTTTCTCGCAAGCCTCCCGCACCTTCCTACATCTCTGCCCATCCCCACAAGTAGTGTAAGAATTGCCGCAATAAGCACTTAAAGGCATATTGCGCGGTTTTTCCGTCGAAAACTCGCAGTCACTACTTGACGCGCTAAACATCCGTTTTAAACTGACGTATCAAACGTACGTTTGAGGAATGGGCGGTGACAGAACGTAAGGAGTCTGTGGAGAACCATATGAGTAGCAAGGTCGTGAAGACCGAAACACATGCAGCCGGGGAACGCCAAGCGGGCCGGATCTTGGTAAAACTGGCCATCGGGGCCGTGGCAATCATCGCGCTGTTCGCTTTGGCGTATATACCGTCTCCAAAGCAGGAGGCGGTCGCCACGAAGGCCCCGCCGGTCAACGTGACGGTTCTGCCGATCACTCCCGAGCCGAAGCTTGCCGACGCCTTCGACCTGCCGGCCGTCATTGAGCCCAACCAGGTCGTTACGATCGCCGCCGAGGTCGCAGGTCGAGTCGAGCGGATCGGTCCTCGCGAAGGAGCGATGGTCAAAGCCGGCGATCTGCTCATGCGACTCAACACGGATCTCTTGCAGGCCGAATTCGAGAGCAGCCAGGCCCAGGCAAAGAACGATCAGACGGAGTTTGAGCGTCAAACGGGTCTCGTCAAGGGCGGCGCCTCTCCGAGCCGGGAGCTGGATCAGGCCGCGACACAGTTGGCCATCAGTCAGGCCAGGCTCGAAGAAGTTCGCGCACGTCTTCAGAGAACGCGAATTGTCGCGCCTACCGACGGGGTCCTCAATCGGCTGCTCGTGGAACAAGGAGAATACGTTCAGGCCGGAACCGCCGTGGCCGATATCGTTCAGACGGACATCGTCAAAGTGGCTGTCGACGTGCCGGAACGGGACATCCCGTTCTTCTCTCCAGGCCA
>CALMMH010000845.1 GCA_937868145.1 uncultured Phycisphaerales bacterium | reverse complement strand
CCAGGCGGCCTCCTTGCCGTGATAGGTGACGATGTCGAGCCGCCCGTCCCCGTTGAGGTCGGCCGCGAGGATGTCGTGTCCTCCGCCGGCAAACGGGTGCGTCGGCCACGGCCGATTCGGATCCTCCGCCAGCCTACCCGGATGCTCGAACCAGACCTGATTGGACACGATGTCGATTCGGCCGTCCTGATTGATGTCCAGCGCCGCCGCTCCCAACGCGTTGGCGAGCCCCTCGGCCTTTCCCATCGCATGCCGCACCCATACGGCGTCGCTCTTTCGCTCGAACCAGTAGGCGGTCTGCGTCTCGCGTCGGGACAGGACGACGTCCAGATCGCCGTCACCGTCGAGATCCAGCAGCGGGAGCCCGCCGGTCCCCCAGGACGACCCTGGCAGCGGATCGGCGATCGTAAAGTGCGTCCACTTCATCGAGCCGCCATGCGCCGCACTGCTCAGACCGACGGCAAACAGCAAACACACGGCGGCACACGGGATCCTCGCATTCGAACAGGCGTTTGGCGTCGACATGAATCCACCTCCATCTTGAGACCCGGTTATAGCCCGCGAACTCCCCTCTTATATCATGCGAGTCAAGGATCGACACGCCCTTTCTGGAGATATCGCTCGATCGCCACGGTCGTGTAGCATTCCACGGGCAACCGGCCCGCCTCCTCCAACGTCACCCAGACGTAGTCCTGGGCCTCGTCGTTGAGTTGAACCTCGGTCGAATCGGTCCGGCAGGCGAAATCGAAGAAGATGAAATGGCTCCGCTTCCAGTACCGCGGATCGTGGATGAACTCCTGAAAGCACACGAACTCAACGTCGCGGATGTCGAGATTCGTCTCTTCTTTCACCTCGCGTCGAAGGGCGTCCTCCATCCGCTCGCCCAACTCGATGTGCCCGCCGGGCACGACCCACTTGCCTCGCCACTTGTGCGAGCTCATCAGAAAGAGCTTGCCCTCGGCGTTGAAGATCAAGGCCCCGACCGTCGGCTCGGGATACCGCTGCTCAGTCATCTTGCCCTCCTTCCGCCGGCCTTCCGCGGAGAATCCAGATCATGACGGGGCTCTTGTCCGGATCGAACGAGACCCGGGAGTAGTGCCCATACACACGGACCGGAACAAGACCCGCGGCTTCCGCCAGAGACTGAAACTCACTGTAGGAGAGGAGACCGAAGTGGACACCCACGTCCATCCCGGCCAGGGAAGATCCGTCCCAACCGCGGATTTCGTAGAACTGGATCCCATCGACGCATCCGGAGACGGGATCGTACTTCTCCACGGACGACAGGGTGAGCAGGTTGCCGTCCGGCAACGGGAACTCGCCCAGCTTATGCCGTTCGCCGGTCACGCCCAGCAGCCGCACCTGCGGGTTGTGCAGCGTGCAGATGAACCGCCCGGTCGGCGACAAGTGGGCTCGAATGGCATCGAGAGCTCGCCGCTGTTGAGCCGGATCGACGATCTCCGCAAAGGAATGGAACGGAATGAAGATCATCTCGAACTGCCGGCCCAGGGCCAGATCGCAAACATCGGCTTCGATCACCCTGGCCGAGAGTTCCCGCTCCCGGAGCTTGGCGCGGAGAACCTCCAACATCCTGGCCGAACTGTCCACGCAAGTCAGATCGATCCCGGCCTCCAGCAGCGACACAGACACCCGGCCCGTGCCGCACATCAGCTCCAGCACCGGCCCCCCGGCCTTCTTCGCTTCCTCCAGGAAGAACGCAAGATCGAACTCGAACTGCACATACGCGTCATACAAATGCGCGACTCGATCGTAGTCCATCGCAGGCATACGCTCTCCTATCGCTTCGGCTGGCCCGGACTCGGGAAACCGGCAGTGGCGTCGTCGAGCACGAGAATCCAGTCATGTCCCCGGCCGGTACTGGGCGGGACGAACGTCTGGATGCCGGCCGTGTCGGTGGTGTGCAAGGGCCTCGCGACCCCTTCGCGAGGGTCGAACCAGGTCTGACAAATCCGCGGCGCCCGGATGGCGTCCATGCGAACCGTGAACGGCTCACCCCGCGGGGAGTAGACGAAGGCAAAGGAGCCGTCAGCCGCTCGCGCCGCCCGGATCTTGGCCCCGCCGTAGGTCGGCCCGTCCAGCACAATCGACCGATCCGGCACGAGCTTCGTGAACGGGCGGGATTCGAACAGCTTGCGAACGTGGATCATCTGCGACGCGCCCGGACGGTCGAGCGCCTCGTGCCACGGCGTGGACGCCCAGAGCACGGGCTTTCGTCCCGGCTGCCACATCTGCCAGATGTTGTTGTTGCCGTAGGTGTGCCCGCAGGCGCCCGCCAGGAGCGACCAGTAGGCCGCCTGACGCGCGTCATAGTCGTCGAAACGCCGGTCGGGGTCCACATCAGAGTTGTAGAAACCGACCGGGATGTCCTCGTATCGCGGCTCCCCGTCGAGTGTGGGTTTGGTCGGTGTCAGGCCATAGTCCCGCTCGGCGAACAGACCATTGTCATGGTCGCGAGCGCCGTGCGAAGACTGGTACATGTTGAAGTCCAGCCAATCGGCCTCGTGGAAGAAATCCGACGACAGGCCCGGGCCGCGAGGATGATACGTAATCAGGTGGCTGCCGTCGTCTCCCGCCTTCAATCCGCGGGCCATCGCCGCGAGAACGGATTGCTCGCCACTGCCGGCGGGATTGTTGTCGCCGCCGAGAATCCAGATGATGGGGGCGTCTTTGTATCGCTGGCCGAGGAAACGGCCATAGGCTTTCGCATTCTCCGGCGTGAAGATCCCGGACCCTGTCTTCCAGTACTTGCCCCAGGTCGGCAACATGCCAATGAACAACCCGAGCTCGCGGGCCTTGTTGACGACGTAATCCACGTGCTGGAAATAGGCCTCGTTGGGCTTGGTTGGATCGTGGTCGATGAGCGGTTTGTCGCCGTAAGGGTTCGGGTCGTCGAGGCCCTCGATTTGGGCCAGCACCACCGCCTGGATGACCGTGAAGCCTTTGGCCGCCCGATTCGCCAGGTATCGGTCCGCCTCCTCGCGGCTCAGCCGGTGGAAAAGTTCCCAGGCGGTGTCGCCGAGGTAGAAGAACGGAGAGCCGTCCTGGTGTTCCAGATATCGACGGTTCTCCGAGACGCGAAGCCCCTTGGATGGATCCGCCGCATCCGCAGAGGCGGACAGAACACACAGCGATCCGAGCGAGGCAGTCAAGAGAACAGCTTTCCGTCTCACGATCCAAGCTCCTTTCACAGGGTGATCCCCTTCTTCACACGATTCCTTCTTTGACTTGGGCATAGAGCAACTGGTCGAAAACTCTGCCGTTCTTGAACGCGCCGGCCCGCAACCGCCCTTCCCTCGCAAAGCCCGCCTTCTCCAGAACGCGAGCCGACGCGGCGTTGCCGTCCAGAACGCCCGCGAAGATCCGGTGGACCTCCAGGTGCTCGAAAGCCCAGGCCGTGAACAGGCGAACCCCGTCGGTCGCAATCCCGCGTCCCCAGAACGGCTCGCCCAGCCAGTAGCCCAATTCCGCCGTAAACCGGTGGATGTCGCTGCCAAACTCCAGGCCGACGCCGCCGATGGCCTCGCGCTCCGTCGCGATGGCGAAGACCGTCCGCGGGTCCTGTCGCAATACGACCGAAAGAAACGCGTTCGCATCCGCAGCGGTATACGGGGCCGGAAACCGATCTCGCAACCACATCGCCACCTTGCGGTTATTCGCATACCGGACGATCGAGCGAGCGTCCTCGCTCACCCAATCCCGAATCACATATTCGCCGAACTCGATTCTCATGCGCGTTGCTTCTACTCCATCCCCAACCGCTTGTTCTGACGAATCATTCGGACCGCCTCGGCCACCCGCTTGCGGCGGGTCTCCTCCCGCTTGGCGACGCTCACCCAGCCAATGAACTGCCGCCGATAGGAGGGAGCCAACTTCTCGAAGTTCAGCCGGACCCGCTCGTCCTTCGCCAACGCTTCCGTCAACTCCGCCGGCACGACGGTGACATCTTCCCTCTCGGCGGCTTTGTCCCACTGGCCGTTCTCCTTCGCCTCACGGATCTTGGCCAGGCCGGCTTCGGTCATCCGTCCCGCTTCGATCATCCGCCGGACGCGTTCCTTGTTCCGCTCGGACCAGATGCTGTTCCTGCGGCGGGGAGAGAACCGATTCCTATGCTTCGCGTCATCGATGCGTTTGAGAATGCCGTCGATCCACCCGAAGCACAGCGCCTCTTCGACGGCCTCATCGTAGGTCAAACCG
>CALMMH010000844.1 GCA_937868145.1 uncultured Phycisphaerales bacterium | reverse complement strand
GGCGAACTCGCTCTACACCCGTCGCTGTATCAGAATTCGCCGACACTCAGCCACCAGTGTTCGCTTGTTTAAGGACTAGTTGTTGGTCATGAGCGTCTGGACCTCTTCGGCCGACATCGCCGTGTCATAAAGCCGAACGTCGTCGAGCGCGCCGTTGAAGGCGTTGCCGCCATTGGGGTCATCGGACCCGAAGTGCACGCCCGCGTCTTTCTTGGGACCGAACGAGAAGGCGCCGTTGCCGGTCTCCACGCCGTTGAGGTAGAACCTCGCGGTCGTCCCGTCGAACGTCACGGCGACATGGGCCCACGTGCCGACCGGCAGTTTCGCGCTGCCACTGCCCGGATACACTTCCCAGCGGGCGAACCCGATGGTGCCGGCATCTTTGTTGACCTCGAGATGCCACATCGTGTCGTCCGCGGTCCAGGCGTCGCGCTTGCCCATCAGACCCTGCCACTGATCGCTGGCTCCATCCCACTTGGCCCACAGAGCAACAGTCAGTTGGCCCGTCGCGGCTGAGGGATTGAACGTGCCCAGCTCGACGTTCTGGTGGCCGCCGGTCCCATCGAAGAGCATGCCCTTCGCAAAGCCGGTCGGACCCGTCACATACGTGGCGGGGAGATTCGCATCGCCACCGAATGTGCCGTGGAAACCGTTGCCCGAGCTGTCTTCGAGGTTGCCTTCCAGCTTGTAGTGAGCGACCAGCCCCATCGGCCTGACTCCGGCCCGGATGGCGTCGATCAGCAGCGTGCCGACCGCTTTCTCGGCGCCGGCCTTGTTCTTGACGCCGACGACCATGCTCGTGACGGAGGCCACGTCCACGCCGGTGAACTCGCTGAACGAAATCTCCAACTCGGTCCAGGTTTCGAGTACGGACGCTTCTGCAATGTCCCGTTCGACCGTGGCAGTCATGCCGGCGCCGTCTTCCAGAGTGATGTACAGCACGCCGGGGACGTTGTAGACCTTGCCGGCGACGAAGAGCCGCAGCGTGTTGAAGCTGTTGACCGTCCAGTCCTGCGGCTCAGTCCACGTGCGAGTGGCCTTGGAGACCGCAGCGGTCGTGTTGTCGTACCTCAGCGGCATGACCTGCCGGCCGCTGTACGCGCCGGTGATCGTGTCCTGAGTGAACGGCGCTTCGTCGTAGCCGACGATGGAACCGTTGTCGTCGTCCTGCCAGCCGTCCAGCCAGGTGTCGAAGATCGCCTTGCCTTCGCCGATCACGTCCTGGTAGCTCTCGAAATCATCCACGACCAGGAAGTTGCCGGTCGTGAACGTCCAGACTCCGCTGGTCCACGGGCCGTCCGGATTGACGTCGTTGACCGCGTCGATCCGCCAGAAGTACTGCGTGTTGTACTGCAGACCGTTGGGATCGAAGCTGGTCCCATCGAGCGAAACGAAGAGCACGCTCGGGTCGCTGTCGCCGTCGGCGACGGCCACCGCGCCGCTGGAGGTGCCCAGGTACAGGTTGTGCGAGGCCGCATAGGCGCCGCCCGTCCAGCTCAGGAGGGTGTCGACGTCGACGTCCTTGGCTCCATTGGCCGGCTGCAGATTCATCGGGATGCCGCCGCCGGAGAGCCTCATGTTGTCGAGATAGAACCACACCCAGCCCGTGTAATCGGCGCTGTTGGCGTTGACGACGACTTCGAGCGACAGGTAGGTCACCTTGTCCCAATTGGCGTTAAGGTCGCTGACCACCTGGCTATAGTCCCAGGTCGCGGTGTCCGTTCGGTCGCCGTTGGTCTGCGACCAACCCGCCTTGTAGCCCAGGTTGATGTACCCGCCCGCCTGGCTGGGCACGGCCGCGGCGTCGGTGTTGATGATCAGATGCGTGCCATTCCACGGGGGAATCTGCTCCGGCCAGTCGACCACCAGGTGTGTGATGTCGACGCTGAGTTTCGTGTTGGCTCGGAAGGCCGCCAGAATGTTCGCGTTGTTCGGATCCAGGAGGTTCATCGTCAGAACGCTGGCCCAGGCGCCCGTCTCAGTCCAGACGTCGAGGCTGTACTGGCCCAGGGTCACGCCGTTGGCGTCGCTGTAGCGAACGTCGGCGCCGCCGCCCACGACCCAGCCGTCCAGGCTCTGTTCCCAGTCGCCGATGACCGTGTCGGTGCTCTTGCCCGTATTGACCTGAGGACTGACGATCTGAATGTTGTCGATGTAGAACCGGGTCGCCGAGGCGCTGTCCGCGTTCGAAATCAGCAGGACCTCGAACCAGCCGATGTCCGCATTCGCCCCGGCAATCTTGGTCGTCAAGTCTTCAGGAAGCATCCACGTGAGCATGTGAGGCTGTCCGTCCATCGCGACGTCCTGAAGACCCAGATCGGTCCAGCCGAGGTTGTTGTTGGCGCCGTTGTCGCTGTTGTTCTGGGCGTTGATGACCAGGCCCACCTGCATCCAGGTCGTGGTCATGTCGGCCGCAAACGCCGTCACGTCTGCGGTGATCTTCACGCCGCTGGTCGCCAGCATGGCCATATGGGGCTTCACGTCGACCTTGGTCAACTGCTGCCATCCGCCGGCGGCGTCGACCTGCATCGCCTGGGCGCCCGCAGTCGCGCCGGTGGCGCCCACCGCGGTCGTGCCGGCCGTATAGGTATCGGTGTACCAGCCGTCGAGACCGCCTTCGAAGTTGCCGATCACGACGCTCGACGTCGCCACCTCGCGGACCACCTGGATGTTGTCGATGTAGAACCGGGTCGCCGAGGCGGTGTCCACGTTCGACACCAGGACCAGTTCGAACCACCCGATGTTGTCGTCCGCGGCGGCGATTTTGCCGACGAGGTCATCGGCAAGCGTCCACGTGCACGTATGGGGCTGCCCATCGATCGCGACGTCCTGCCCGCCGAGAACGTTCCACCCGAGGTTGTTGTTGGCGCCGTTGTCATTGTTGTTCTGGGCATTGATGACCATCTCGACCTGCATCCAGTTGCTGGTCATCTCGCCGGCGACCGCCGTCACATCCGCGGTGATCTTCACGCCCTTACCGCCCAGAGCCGTCATTTGCGGCTTGGCGTCCCACAGGGCCGCGATGTGCCATCCGCCGGGACCATCGACCTGCAACGCCTGAGTGCCGACCGTCGCGCCGGTGGCGCTGAAGGAAAGCGTCATTCCGTCTCCCGCCCGCCAGCCGCCGAGAACGCCTTCGAAATCCCCCACGACATCGGCCACAGCGACCGACGCCGCGATGAACGCCACGCTCACCAGGAGCCCGCATATCAACTTCTTGTTCATGTCATCACCTCGTTATTGCTGGTTATGTTCGCACCCGTATGACGCCGATGATACTGCTCGCGTCACCTCCTTTCGCCTGAGGGTTGGCCGGTCATCTGTGGTTCTTCAGTTCCGTGTGCGATTCTGTCCGATCGGGATGATGTACGAGGTATATGCCTGCGGATTGTCTCAAAGAACAGAATCAATACCCGTCGCCGCGTGCTCCTCCTTCTTCCCGTGTGGTGCACACCCTATACTCCAGATCACCCATTCGACATCCCACGTCATTCCGTCCCCTATAGTTATACTCCATTTGGGACCTTGCGGCAAGCCTTTCGCGCCGCCAAGAGGCTCAAGAGGCACGATACGGACGGTCGAGGGAGTCCGTCAACTGCCGAAATCCCTCCCGGCTGCCGATCATTTGAACGCCGCGAAGGATCTCGCCTTCCAGAACCACCGAACGATAGATCAATTCCTCCCCATCAGGTAGGCGTTTCTCGTTAAGACCCGCGGCGGCCAGGGCTCCAACCGCGTAAAACTCGATGTGGGGGTGTTTGAAGGAAAGCGGCACTTTGTGGTCGGAGATCGGCTCCATCGGGCGACCCGCCAAGGCCGCCAATGCGTTGGCCGCGGCCCCTTTGCCCTGCTCGGCGGCAAGGAGGATACTGCCCGTGCGAACGTTCGGTCGTTCCGCAACGTCGCCGCAGGCGAAGACGCCCGGCTCGGAGGTCTGCTGGTATTCGTCCACGAGAACACCCCGCCCGATCGTGAGTCCCGCTTTGGCGAATAGAGTGATGTTTCTCGCAGCCCCGACGGTCGTCAGGGCCAGATCGCTGTGGATCTGCTCGCCATCGTCAAGCCGGAGCATGAGCCGGCCGTCGATCTTCGCGATATCCGTTATGAAACGTCCGACCTTCACCTGAACGCCCAGGTCCGTCAGCCGACGGGCCAAAACCCCTGCCGCCGCAGGGCCAAATTGCTGCACCATCAGGTGAGAGGCCTTTTCCACG
>CALMMH010000843.1 GCA_937868145.1 uncultured Phycisphaerales bacterium | reverse complement strand
ATCAGGGCAGCCTTTGGGGACGAAGAGGTTCCGGCCGAACCCGCATCGCCCTTCAGAGTGTATAGCAAACAGGAGGTTCTCAAGCCCTTTGTTCTAAAACAGAAGGCTTTTGACAAGTTGGCACCGTGGATATTGGCTCACTTGGGAAAAGTGAGCAGAATGATGAGGGATGAAGGGGAAGACTGATCCGGATTCCGCTGCTTCGCGTCGGAAACTTGGCGCTTTGGGACCACCAGCGACAGGGGTGCTGCGCATACCCCAAAGCGGTAAACTCCCCACACAGGCCGGGTTCGGACCTGCATTCTTGCCATTCGCCGAATGAGACTGGTTCATTGGACATGCCCCAGTCTTCTCTACGCCAGGGCCTTACGATCACTTGACTTGCCGGATCTCTGGGCACATCCACAGTGCGAAGAGGCGTTCGCCGAGCCGGCGGGCTATTGCCCTTCGCGGGCTGGGTCCCGCCGGAAATGAAACCGCTCGCCCGTCGCGATCCCGCCCTCCGGATAGGCCACCGGAATGTTGCGCGCTCGCAGGACTTGGACGCACTTTTTGTGTTCTTCGGTCACGAGGTCATCGCCTATCAAATAGATGGCCTTCGGCGAGAGCTGGTCTATCAGGTAGAGGTAGGGTTCATAGACAGGGTCTATGTGACGACCTTTGATGGGCAGGATCGCGATGTCGATCGGTCCGAAAGGCTTCAGGAAGTCGATCTCTTTTCGATATGTGTCCACCTCTGAAGCCCTGTTGCCGGATGCGTGGAGTCCGGCGTGGAAGATCTTCACTCCATCGGCTTCGACGAGATACCCCATGCCTTCCATTCCAGGCCAGTAACGACGCATCGCCGTCGTATGGACCTGAATCCCACCCATGGAGAGACTTCCGTGGGGGGTGGCAAGTCGATAGGGCGGAATGTTGCCGTCGCTCGCGTCATCGCCTACAAAGATCAAACCACCGGTAGCAGGGGCAGTCGGATCGGAGCTGAGTATGAAATCGGCGCCCGGCATAATCTTCGCCAACTTGGAGACTCTCCGCGCAGACCCGTGGGTGAGCAGCACGGTGATCGTTTGACCTGTCAGTTCGTTCGGGTTGAGGCATCCATTGGCCAGGCCTGCCTCCGGTGATTCGCCAATCCCAAACGGATTGAAGAGAAGCAGGTGTTCCTTCGTCTTGACAGCATAACCGGAACAAGGGGAGCCACCGCCCAAATACCAGAGATAGGCTTCGCCTTCTTGGAGCGTTGTGGCCAGTTGCGGCGGCTTGCCGTAGTTGGTCTCGACAATGGCGTCTTCGTTTGCTCCCGCACCAATCAATGCCTCGGCGGCTTTGCGATGGCCATGCCTGGCGGCATAATAGAGCGCTGTATGGTTATAATCGTTCACGGCGTCGACGTTGGCGCCGTGCTTGACCAGGAGCGGCACCAGATCCGCGCAGCCCCTCATGGCCGCCAGATGGAGTTCGGTGTTGCCGAAGCTGAACTCCTGGAGTTTCGCGCCGTTTTCGAGGAGCCACTTGGCCATCTCTTCTTTTGGACCTTGATTGAGGACCATCTGCAGGGGGGTGCCTTCCAGGGTGTTGATGTTGATATCGGCGCCGTGATCGATCAGGAACCTGGCTTTCTTCAGGTTGCCCTGCTTGGCGATACCGCTGAAGATTGTCCAGTTGTGGTGGGTAGACAGTTTCGCGTTGACGTCAGCCCCCTTGGCGATGAGCCGTTCAAAGAGATCGACATCAAGATCCTTGCGCGGATTGTCGACGACGCCGTACAATGGTGTGGCACCGATCTTGTTCCCGGCGTTGACGTTGGCGCCCTTGTCAATGAGGAACTTCGCGACCGCCGCCTGTGTTGCGGCGCATGCCTTATGGAGCGGCGTGTCGCCATTGTCGTCTTTGGACTCCAATAACGCGGGGTCGGCTTCAAGGAGCGACCGGACCTTGTTCAGATCGCCGGCGGCGGCAGCGTCGTGGATCTCTCCCGCACGCAGACCGGTGGCCATCAGCATGGGGAGCAGGAGGACGAGTGTCGTGATGCGAGCGCTGCAACTGGAAAGACATGGGTTCTTCATTGGATGATCTCCTTGGCTCAACCGTGTAAGCAACTGAGTTCTGGAACACCGGTTCAGAGCCTGGGAGCAGGAATTCGTTTCAGCTCCTGCAAAGAAATCTCTACAATTCTCAGAAACAATGAAACAGGTGGCCAAGGTCAGGCTCTGAATGTCTGACATCGACTCGTATGCAGAAG
>CALMMH010000842.1 GCA_937868145.1 uncultured Phycisphaerales bacterium | reverse complement strand
GATGCCATAATCCTCGCTCACTGTGTCGGGGTTGGAATCAGAATTGATGCAGGTATCGCTCCATCTGGTCGGTCGGTTTGTGGGGGACCCAATAGGTTTCGGCCTGGGGCTCGTACCGGCGGCGAAGGGCGTCCCGGCCGATCAGCCGGAACAGCAGGGCCAGAGGCGTCAAGAGCAGGAAGTAGAAGGCCGCCAGCAGGAGGAAACTGACGACCAGGCCGATCGGCATTGCGACCAGCGTCAATCCCACGTACAGCAGACGCGTGGCCGCCTGCGAGATCAAGCTGCATAGAAAGATGCCCAGCCCGACCATCGGGACGATCGCGACCCACACGTTCGCCGCGCCCCAGACCCAGTGCAGGACCGCCGCCGCGACGATCGAAGCGACCAGGCCGCTGACGCCGAAGACCCGCAGTTGCCGCGGGCTCGGAAGCCATTCGATTTCCATTAGAGGCATAGTTTCACCATCGTTGGGTTGTTTCTCTCAGTCCAATGAGAATCGCGTCTTGTACTCTTCCACTTCATGTTGTTTCGCCTGCGGCTGCTCGTGTTTATACAGGATCTGGTTCTCCAGCACCAGCACGTCCATGTTCGTCGCCAGGAAGCAGCGGTAGGCGTCCTCGGGCGAGCAGACGATGGGCTCGCCGCGGATGTTGAAGCTCGTGTTGATGATCACGGGGCAGCCGGTCTTCTGCTTGAACGCGGTCATCAGCCGGTGCAAGCGGGGGTGCCGCTCGGGGTCGACCGTCTGGACGCGGGCCGAATAATCCACGTGCGTGATCGCGGGAATGACGCTCCGCTTGGCCTTGAGCTTCTCCAGGCCTTGGAGCGAGGCCGGCAGCGAGTCCAGACGCTTGTCCGCCCGCACGGGAGCGACCAGCAGCATGTAGGGACTGTCCTCGTGCGGACGCATCTCGAAGTAATCGGCCACGTCCTCGCGGAGCACGCACGGCGCGAACGGGCGGAACGACTCGCGGAACTTGATCTTGAGGTTCATCGTCGACTGCATCTCGACACTGCGGGCGTCGCCTATGATGCTGCGGTTGCCCAGGGCCCGGGGTCCGAACTCCATCCGGCCCTGGAACCAGCCGATGACTTTGCCCTGGTCGATCAACTCGGCGACGGTGGTGATCAGGGCCTGCTCGTCGCTGTAGGCATGGTACTTGGCCCCGCGGCCGGTGAGGAACTGGCGGATCTGCTCGTCGGCGTACGCCGGTCCCAGGAGCGAGGCCCGCTGGCGGTCGCGACCGTCGCTTTTACGCGGATTGTCCAGGAGCTGGTGCCAGACGAACAGGGCTGCGCCCAAGGCCCCGCCCGCGTCGCCGGCGGCCGGCTGAATCCACAGGTTCTCGAAGGGCGTCTCTCGCAGAATGCGGCCGTTGGCGACGCAATTGAGAGCCACTCCGCCGGCCAGGACGAGGTTTTTCATCCCGGTAACCTGGTGGACGTGTCGCGCGGTTCGCAACATCGCCTCCTCCGTGACGGCCTGGATTGACGCGGCGATGTCCATCTCCCGCTGTGTCAGCGGGCTCTCGGGTTTGCGGGGCAGCCCGCCGAAGAGCCGCTCGAACCGCCGGTTCGTCATGTACATCGTGTGACAGTACCCGAAGTAGTCCATGTTCATGCGGAAGGAGCCGTCGGGCTTGAGGTCGATCAGCTTCTCCAGGATCAGGTCGCGATAGATCGGCTCGCCGTAGGGGGCCAGTCCCATGAGCTTGTACTCGCCGGAGTTGACCTTGAAGCCGGTGAAGTAGGTGAAGGCGGAGTACAGCAGGCCCAGCGAGTGCGGGAACTGCAGTTCGTGACTCAACTGGACCTTGTTGCCCCGACCGACGCCGAAGCTGGCGGTGGCCCACTCGCCGACGCCGTCCATCGTGAGGATGGCGGCCTCCTCAAAGGGCGAGGGGAAAAACGCGCTGGCCGCGTGCGACTCGTGATGCTCGGTGAAGACATAGCGGCCCTTGTACGCGTGGTTGAGGGCCTTGTCCATCTCGCGGGGCAGGTGCAGCTTCTGCTTGAGCCAGACGGGCAGGCCCGCCAGGAATTGGCCGAATCCCCGCGGCGCGGTGGCCAGGTAAGTCTCCAGGAGCCGCTCGAATTTGAGCAGAGGCTTTTCGTAGAAGACGACATAGTCGAGCTTTTCAGGAGTCAGGCCGACGCTCTGGAGGCAGTAATCTACGGCGTGGGAGGGGAAGCGGCTGTCATGTTTGATTCGGGTGAAACGCTCCTCCTGGGCGGCTGCCACGATCTCGCCGTCCCGCACGATGGCGGCGGCGCTGTCGTGGTAGAATGCCGAGATGCCGAGGATGTTCATGCCTGTCTCCTGGTCAACCCTGTCATTTCCGTGCGAATCACACGACGTGAGGTCGGATGCCTGTTCTGAATTCCGTCCGTCGGCGTGTCCGGATCGAATACCGTGGGAAACAGAATGGCGGATCGGCCCTGAAAACGCAAGCCCACAAATTGTGGGGATTTCCTCAATTCTTTGGGGGACTATCGTGGATATGGTCATTATCGTCGTCAACGCGGACCGCGGCGTGTCGCTCTGGGAAGGAGGAGTCTATGAAGGAAGGGATTCGCAGGCTGCTGTTGCGGGCAAAAGAGATCTGGCTCATCTTGTGCGTGGCGTTGCTCTACCTGGCGATGCTCGAAGTCTTCCTGTCGTTCGTCTATATCGGAGCCGATCGCATTCGCGTCTCGTCGGCATCGTCGCTCGACGGACGCTCGCAGTCGGACGTTTACGCCGAGGTGCCCTGGGCTCACGAGTACTTTCGGGAACTGGAGCAGTCGTCCGTTACACGGTGGACATCGTATGTCTATTGGCGGCGACAGCCTTACCAGGGTCGCCACATCAATATCGACGCCGACGGCATCCGCCGGACTTGGAATGCCGACGGGACGGCCGTCAACGGGAAGGACCCGGTCAAGATCTTCACGTTCGGCGGCTCCACCATGTGGGGCGTGGGCGCCAGGGACGATTTCACCATCGCTTCGTGCCTGGCCAGGAATCTCGAAGGCAAGGGTGTTCGGTGCCAGGTGACCAACTTCGGGGAATCCGGTTACGTGAGCACTCAGGAAGTCATCGCACTGGCGCAGCAGTTGCGAGACGGCAACGTGCCGGACTTTGTTGTGTTCTATGATGGCGTCAACGATATCTATTCCGCGTACCAGCAACAAAAGGCGGGTTTACCCCAGAACGAGTTTCACCGGGCCCAGGAGTACAGTGTTTCACAGCCTCGGAGCTACGCGACCCTTCGGCTTCTGTGCATCCGCCGGTCGATTGGCGCCCTCGCCGTGGTACGATTCTCCAGAAACATCATGAGGAGAGTAGGAATTGAGGTCGAACCTGATTCGGCTGCCACAGATCGATCCGATCCATCCGGTCTTTCCGACGGCAAAGAAGCCCTTTTCCAGGAGGTTCTAGCGGTATATAAAGGCAACATGCGGATGGTTACGACCTTGGGAGAGTCCTATGGTTTTAAGTCGTTGTTCTATTGGCAACCGACGGTATTTGACAAAGCATATCCAACCACCTGTGAACAGAAGGTGCAGGAGGAAATTGTCGATCTTCAACCGTATTGCGAAAAAATGTGCCAATTAGTGCAACAAGAACCCTTCTCTCAAGGGCAGGACATAATTTTCCACGACATGAGCAGGGTCTTCTCCTCGACACAGGAGCCGATCTTCATCGATTGGTGCCACGTGAGCGAGTGGGGCAATGAGCAAGTGGCTGGGAAAATGGCTGCCGATGTGATTCGCCTTCTGCATGGCGTCGACCCCTTCACGGGCAGCCAAGCGTCCAGTGCGTCCCAGGAAGGGGTGCCCGGCGAGCGGGCGGCTCCTCCAGGATTTTTCCAGTTCCTGGTCAGGTAATTGTTGCAAATCCCTGACGATACGATAAAATACCGATTTCGCGTCTGCCCGGGGAGACTGACCCTGGACAGAAACGACCAAAGCAATGATTCGTTGCAGAACGGTGCAGGAGTTTTGTTATGTCGAGAGAATGTCCCTATACGGGCAAAAAGACGATCTTCGGGAACAGCATTACCCGACGTGGTAAGGCCAAAAGGCTTGGCGGCGTCGGCAAGAAAATCACCGGCATCACCCGGCGGAAGTTCAAGCCGAACATTCAGAAAGTCCGCGCCATCGTCGATGGCAAGGTCTGCCGGATTCGGGTCTCGGCCAAGGCGATTCGCATGGGCGTGATTCAGAAGCCCTTGAAACGCACCTACAAGGCGACCGAGAAGGTCAGCTAAGCCCTCTGAGATTTCAAATTTGAGATCTCAGATCTCAGAGACTCTGATCGTCCTTTCCCAGCGGGGCGCGGCAGTGCCTCGCTTTTTCTATTTAGGTTGGACGCATGCAGCAGCGCATCGATGCAGAGCAGGTTCGCAAGGTCGCCAAGCTGGCCCGCTTGGCGTTGACCGAGGCCGAGATCGAGGAATTCACCGGCCAGCTCGGGGCCATTCTCGGCTACGTCGAGAAGATGAACGAGTTGGACACCAGCCAGGTCGAACCCCTGGCTCACTGCCTGCCCATCAACAATATCCTGCGGGCCGACGAGGTCCGTCCCTCCCTGGGGACGGAGTTGACCCTGTCCAACGCGCCCGACAGCGACGGGCCTTTCTTCAAAGTTCCCAAAATCCTGGAAGACAGTTCTGCATAGAGAGCACGGGTGTTTGACGCCGCCAAGGCGTTGTGGAAGGAGAAGAAAATGCGGATGTTCAAGCCGGCATGTTTGGTGTTGAGTATTGTGGGGATCTACGGTATGGCGGGACGCTGCATGGCGGCCGGGGGGCAAAGCGAGGAAGGGTTCCAGAAACAGATCACAAAGACCGTGAGCCTGCGGTACCTGCTCTCTCTGCCCAAGGGCTACGGCGAGAACAAGGACCAGAAGTGGCCTCTGATGCTGTTTCTGCACGGAGCCGGCGAGCGGGGCAACGACCTGAGCAAGGTCAAAGTGCACGGCCCGGCGAAGTTGATCGAACAGGGCAAGGAGTTCCCGTTCATCGTCGTCTCGCCGCAATGTCCGGCCGATAGCTGGTGGACCGATCAGCTCGATGCGTTGACGGCCTTGCTCGACGAGGTCCAGTCGAAATACGCTGTGGACCCCAACCGGGTCTATGTAACCGGGCTGAGCATGGGCGGGTTCGGCTCGTGGGCGCTGGGGTGCCGGTATCCGAACCGGTTCGCGGCGGTTGTGCCGATCTGCGGCGGCGGCGAGTGGTTCCTGGCCGAGAGAATGAAGAACGTACCCGTCTGGGCGTTTCATGGCGCCAAGGATAGCGTGGTTCCGTTGCGGGAGTCACAGGAGATGGTCGACGCTCTGAAGCGGGCCGGCGGCAACGTGCAGTTGACGGTCTATCCCGAGGCCAATCATGACTCCTGGACCGAGACTTACAACAATCCGAAGCTCTATGAGTGGCTCCTGAGCCAGCACAAGGCCGGGGAGGGCAAATAGCCGCTGCTATGCCGGTACACGAACTGACAGCGATTGAATTGCGGGACCAGATCGCCATGCGCAAGATCAGCAGCGTGGAGGCGACGAAGGCGGTGTTGGAGCAGATCGAACGCCTCGATCCGACGGTGGGAGCGTATCTGGCGGTCTTTCGCGATCGGGCGATGGAAGCGGCCCGGGCTGTGGACCGACGAATCGCCGCCAGCGAGCGGGTGGGCCCGCTGGCGGGCGTGCCGGTGGCTGTCAAGGACGTGATGTGCACCAGCTTCGGTACGACAACCTGCGGCTCGCGGATTCTCGAAAACTTCCACGCTCCGTACGACGCCACGGCGGTGAAGAAGCTGCTGGTGGCCGACGCCATCGTGCTGGGCAAGACCAACATGGACGAGTTCGCCATGGGTTCCAGCACGGAGAACTCGGGCTTGAAGAAGACCGTCAATCCCTGGGACACGTCCCGCGTCCCCGGCGGCAGCAGCGGCGGCTCGGCTGCGGCGGTGGCGGCCCGATTGTGTTCTGCGGCCCTGGGCTCCGACACCGGCGGTT
>CALMMH010000841.1 GCA_937868145.1 uncultured Phycisphaerales bacterium | reverse complement strand
GGGCGGGCAAGGCGGTCTACGTTGAGAAGCCGCTGGGCTTGAGCCTGGCCGAAGACCAGGCGCTTCGCGAGGCCTGCCGGCGGTATGGCACCATTTTCCAGTTCGGGACGCAGCAACGGTCCAGCCGGGACTTCCGGTTTGCGTGCGAACTCGTCCGCAACGGGCGGATCGGCAAGCTGCACACGATCAACGTCTGGTCGCCCGGCAGCACCGCCGGCGGGCCGCGAGACGTGGTTTCGCCGCCGGACTGGATCGACTACAATATGTGGCTTGGACCCGCCCCGTATCACGCCTATACGCCGAACCGCGAGTCCAATCAGTGGTGGTGGTTCATCTCGGACTACGCGCTGGGCTTCATCGCAGGCTGGGGCGTTCACCCGCTCGACATCGCCCTCTGGGGCGGCGGGGACAAGGTCCTGGGGGCCCTGGAGATCGAAGGCAAGGGCGTTTGGCCGACCCCCGACGGCGTCTGCGACACCGCGCTCAATTGGGACCTCACGCTCAAATACGACAGCGGCATCACGATGCGCTACACCGGCGATCCCATGCCCCCAGAGTGGAAGACCCGCTACGGCCGGACCACCAGCCACGGCACCGCCTTCGAAGGTTCCGACGGCTGGGTGCACGTGGACCGCGAGGGCATCAACGCCCATCCGAAAGAGCTGCTCGACACCCAGTGGGGCCCGAACGACGCCCGGCTGTACGAGAGCAACAATCACGCCCGCAACTTGCTGGACTGCGTCCGCAGCCGCAAAGATCCGATCTGCCCGATCGATGCGGCGGTTCAGGCGGATATGCTGTGCCATATCAGCGACATCGCGATCCGCACAGAGCAGAAGCTGCGTTGGGACTGGGCCAAAGAGCAATTCGTGAACAACGACGCCGCCAATCGCCGGCTGGTGCGGGCGATGCGGAGTCCCTGGAATTTGTAAGAGTCAAGAGGAGAAGACAACATGCTGAGAAAGATTGCAGTTGCGTGTCTTGTTTGTATGTCGTTCGGCGTCTGCTCTGCCGTGGAGAGCGGCGGCAGCGACGGCTGGATCTCGCTGTTCAACGGCCAGAACCTCGACGGCTGGAAAGCCAGCGAGCGCGAGGGCACGTTCACCGTCCAAAACGGCGAGCTCGTCGTCCACGGCGATCGCAGCCACCTGTTCTACGTCGGCCCGGTCGACCATGCGGTGTTCAAGAACTTCGAGTTCACCGCGGACGTGAAGACCACCGAAAAGGCCAACTCGGGCATCTATTTCCACACGACGTATCAACAGGACGGCTGGCCGGCGAAGGGTTTTGAATGCCAGGTGAACACGACGCACAGCGACCGCAAGAAGACCGGTGGGCTCTACAACGTTCAGGACGTGATGGACAACGCCCCCTCCAAGGACGGCCAGTGGTTCAACTACTACATCAAAGTGGAAGGCAAGCACGCCGTCGTCAAGATCGACGGCAAGGTCACGGCCGATTGGACGGAGCCGGACAATTGGGTTCCGCCGCGGGATGCGCCGGGCCGCAGGATCGGACAGGGCACATTCGCCATCCAGGGCCATGATCCCAAGAGCCTCGTCTTCTACAAGAACATCAAGGTCCGGCCGCTGGACCCGATCAAAGTCGTCGTCGTCACGGGCGGGCACGATTTCGACCACGACCCGTTCCTCTCGCTCTTCCAGGGCCATGCGGACATCCAGTCCGTCGAGTCCGTGCAGAAGGACCAGAGCGAGTTGTTCGAGAACATCGACAACTGGGATTACGACGTCATCGTTCTGTACAACATGACGCAGAACATCTCCGAGAAGCGGCAGAAGAACTTCAAGGCTCTGTTGGAGAAGGGCGTCGGCCTGGTCGCTCTGCACCATTGCGAGGGCGCGTTCAACACGTGGGAGGACTATCGCAAGATCATCGGCGTCCGATATCCCCTCAGCCCGCAGGACATCGACGGTGTGCATTTCGAGACCGCCACCTACAAACACGATGTGGACATGAACATCAAGGTTGTCAACGGCGAGCACCCGATCACCAAAGGCCTGAGCGACTTCGCCATTCACGACGAGGTGTACAAGGGCATGTGGTTCGCCAAGGACAACCAGGTCCTCCTGACGACGGATAGTCCGGAGAACA
>CALMMH010000840.1 GCA_937868145.1 uncultured Phycisphaerales bacterium | reverse complement strand
GAACACCGCGCCCAACGGCACATCCATCGGCCCGGCGGCCGCGTCCATGCCGGAGAGGCCGGCGCAAGTCGTTGTCCCCTCTTCAGGCGGGCGCGCTACATAGACCACCTCCTCAACACTGCTCCTACGTCGCTATATTCTTCCTGACACCTTTTCTGCCTTCATCGGCCCGGCGGCCACGTTCATGCCGGAGAGGCCGGTGCCAGTCGTTGTGCCCTCTTCAGGCGGGCGCGATACATAGACCACCTCCTCAACACTGCTCCTACGTCGCTATATTCTTCCTGATAATCATCTAGCAAGCCTCCTCTGGTAAGCTGTTGTCTCAAGCAAAGAACAACGGCCCTAACCGAAAGGAGGCTTGCGATGGTACTGTATGCTGGGATTGATTTGCATTCAAACAACAGCGTGATCGTGGTCCAGGACGAGCATGACCATGTGGTCGCGCGCAGTCGGCTGGCCAATGACTTAAGGACGGTGTCGTCCTGGCTAAAGCCGTACCGGAAAGATCTGGCGGGTGTCGTCGTGGAATCCACGTACAACTGGTACTGGCTGGTGGACGGCCTGATCGACGAGGGCTACTCGGTCCACCTGGCGAACACCGTGGCCATCCAGCAATACGACGGCTTGAAGTACCGTGACGACGAGTCGGATTCTCGATGGCTGGCGAAACTGCTGCGACTGGGAGAATTGCCCGAAGGCCACGTTTACCCGCGGGCGGAAAGGGCGATTCGCGACCTGCTTCGCAAGCGAAGCCAGCTGGTCCGTCAGGCCACGATGAATCTGCTGAGCATCCAGAACCTTTACATGCGGAACACCGGGCAGCTGATCAGTGCGAATGACGTGAGGAATCTGACCGCCGAGGCCGTGGACGAAGCCTACGACGACGCGAACCGGGCCGCGGCCATCAAGAGTACCTTGGCAGTCCTGAACTGTCTGCAGGGCCAGATCGCGTCGGTAGAGGAGCTGGTACACGGCCAGGTGTCGTTGCGAAGCGGCTACAAGCGGCTGGTGAGCGTCCCCGGAATCGGCAAGATACTCGCGATGACGATCATGCTGGAGACGGGGGACATCGGCCGGTTTGCCAGCGTCGGCCACTACGCTTCCTATTGCCGCATGGTCGGCAGTGCACACCTCACCAACGGCAAGCGGAAAGGATCGGGTAACACCAAGAACGGCAACTCGTTTCTGTGCTGGGCGTTCATCGAGGCCGCGAACTTCGCCATTCGGTACAACGAGACGATTCGCCAGTATTATCAGCGTAAGCGTGGCCGCGTCAAAAGGATCGTCGCCCTCAAGGCGGTCGCTCACAAGCTGGCGCGAGCGTGCTACCACATGATCAAGGAGGATGTGCCGTTCCAGATCACGAGGGTCTTCGCGTGAACCGAGACTCGGGACGGAGCGGCGAGCCCGGAAAGGGGTTTGGCCTCGAGCCATCGTTCCTGATTGGGCCGCCGCTGCCGATCCCATAAAGAGAAAGACAAAGACGTGCTTTGAAGGGAAAGATCAGAGCACGCATCGTCAGACACGATACGCACGGCAGACGGGTACGCCTCGAGCGTCAGCCAGGTAAGGGTTGGACGCGGTCCCCGCGATCGCGAGCCACGTTCCTGCTCAGCCGTCGCTCCTCTCAGAGGGACGGCCGGCGAAATGGACACGCTCGGGCACCGACGGTTTTCTGGGGTGTTGACAACACCAGGGGTTCCGGACGGATCCGCCTATATCGTCCGGCGCCTTGATCCTGATGGGTGACTGGCGCGTGCCCGTAAGGACGCAGCCACAGCAAGAGAAAACCGGGGCGCGTACCCATGCCCAGGAGTATCGGGGTCTGGCGGGAGCCGGCGACCTTCCCTTGGAAGGAAGATCCGCTAACGGAGTTTTTTTCGCTTGACCCGGCGGGGGCTAATGGGCGACCCCTTTTACTTCAGATGCAGGCAGCAGAGCGCTCCGACGAAGCGGGTGTGGGCGGTTGCGAAGCGGCTGGATGCGGCCAGGGCGAGCATGTCGGCGGGGTCGTAGAAGGGTTCTTCGAGCGAGTGCCAGCGGAGCAGGGTGATGCGGAAGCGCCCGTGCTCGCGGCGGAGTTGGGCGGCGATCTCGTCCGGGAGATGGCGGACCAGGTCGTAGATCAGGGCGGGGCGTCCGGGCTTGAGCACGCGGTGGATCTCGTTCAGTGCTTCGGC
>CALMMH010000839.1 GCA_937868145.1 uncultured Phycisphaerales bacterium | reverse complement strand
CGGGCTGCTCGCAGGCCGCTGGGGGGGCAAGCCGGTCCACGTCCTGCTCGGCATCGGTTCCGAAGGGATGGTTCTGACCGAGGCGGATGCCTGGCTCGACGATTTCATCATCAGCTCGGGGACGCTCGTTTCGGCGGAGCCGGCGGGTACGGGCGGCTCTGACGACTGAGAGCTGCCACGATCCAAATCGACGATGCCCATCTGACCAAGCGGATGCCGGAGAATCGGCATTCATGGTCCGGCCGGATGCCGTGGGCCCGTCAGTCGGTGGTTTCGGGGCCGTTCCGCCCGGTGCAATTCCCTCGGTGGACGGCTCGCTTGCCGTAGCGATCGCGAATCTTGTCCACGATCTGGTCGAGTTTCTTGAGCTTGTCCTGCTGAGGGTCCGGGAAGAGCAATTGCTGGCCGGCATGCTCGTCCTCCAGGCCGGAGACGCCGAAGCCCAATAGCCGGAGCGGCCCGCCGGAGCGGCTGTGCCACTGGCGAAAGACCCGTTCGGCGGTCTGCCACAGCAGGTTCGTTACGTTCGTGCTCTCGCCCGGTGTTTCGCTGCGGGTCACGGTGCGGAAGTCGCCGTAGCGGAGTTTTAGTGTAATGGTTCGTGCCTTGAGCCGCCTTCGCCGCAGCCGCTGGGCCACTTCCTCGACCTGTTCCATCAGCACGCCGAGCAGGACGTCGGGATCGGCGACGTCCGTTGCAAAAGTCTGCTCGCTCGAAAGACTCTTACACTGGCGATCCGCCTCGACTTCCCGGTCGTCCAGGCCGTGGGCGAGTCGCAACAGTTCCTCGGCTGCGTTGCCCACGATCCTTCTGAGCTCGGCCACGCTCCGACGGCGAAGCTGTCCGATCGTCTCGATGCCTCCTGTGTGCAGAGCCTTCTCCGTCACCTTGCCGACGCCCCAAATCCGGCCCACGGGCAGCGGGTCGAGCGTTTCCTCCCGGTTCTCCTCGGTAATCACCACGAATCCGTCGGGCTTTCGCAGATCGGAGGCGAGCTTGGCGAGGAACTTGTTCGACGCCAGGCCGACCGAGGCCGTCAGATGAGTCTCCTCGCGGATGCGGGTCTTGATCGCCTGACCGATCGTCTCGGCGGGTCCGAACAGGTTCTCGCTGTCGGTCACGTCGAGGAACGCTTCGTCGAGCGAGATCGGCTCCACGAGCGGCGTGTAGCTCTCGAAGATCGTGTGAATCGTTTGGGAGATCTCCGCGTACCGCTCCATGCGGCCGGGCACGAGGATCGCATGCGGGCACAATCGCAGCGCCTGGGCCGTCGGCATCGCGCTGTGGACGCCGAAAGGGCGGACCTCGTACGACGCGGCGCTGACGACGCCCCGGCTCTTCGGATCGCCGCCGACGATGACCGGCTTGCCCCGCAACTCCGGATGGTCGAGCTGCTCCACGGAGGCGTAGAAAGCGTCCATATCCACGTGAATGATGCGACGAAGTCGAGCCATAAACACCCTGCGATTGCCCCTGCGAGGCCGAACGCGACGGCCTCTGCTGCGATTATAGACCGGCCGCAGTGTGCGGGCAAGCGGAGGGCGGATCAGAGTGGCAGCCTCAAGGCCGAAGGCCTTGGGGATGGCTCTTTGGAGACGGGCAAACCCGCCGGTGGTTGCGGGCGTAGTATCGTCGAGGGGTTTCGATCATGAATTCAATCCGCGATTCGAATGGAACCAGACGGAATTGTCGATATCATATTCATCGGAGACTGCGGGTTCCGGATGGCCGACTCGCTCCGCAGTCAACGGTGGTTCGGCCATAGATTCGTGAGGGGGGTTCCCCAAACGCGGAATGTTGCGTTTGGGGGCCCCAGCCAGGCATTGAACGACAACGGCAACCGCAACATTGAGAAGATCCGCGAGCGGATCAAAGAGTTCCCGACCGGTCCCGGCGTGTACTTCATGAAAGACGCCGACGAGGTCGTGCTCTACATCGGCAAGGCCAAGAGCCTGCGGTCCCGCGTCGCCAGCTACTTCCAGCCCAGCAGCAACCTGGAGGCCTCCCGCGGCCTGCACATCGTCGAGATGGTCAACAAGGTCGATCACGTCGATTACCTCGAAACCGAGAGCGAAGTCGACGCGATGCTCAAAGAGGCCCGGCTGATCAAGGACATCCGCCCGCTCTACAACACCGACCTGATGGACGACAAGACGTTCCCGTACCTGGAGATCACGGTC
>CALMMH010000838.1 GCA_937868145.1 uncultured Phycisphaerales bacterium | reverse complement strand
CTCCTTCGGCAGCCTTCGCGCCAGCGGAATCCTCGCGTCGAACATCTCGGCAACGTCGGGCAACGGCGGCATCCGCATCGCCTGCGACCCCGCCGCGTCCGCGGATCTCAACGCAAGCGTGAGAGGTTCGTTCGGCAACGTGGAGTTCACAGCTCCCTCGGGTTTCTCAGGCGAGGTGAATCTGAGCACCAACTTCGGCACGGTTCGGACTGCCCTGCCCGTGACGGTGAGCGGCGAGATCAGTCGCAGCAAGCTCGCCGGCAAAGTCGGCGACGGCGCCGGCAAGATCCGCCTCGAAAGCGGCAACGGCTCGGTAGAACTGAAGTGACCGCAATGGCGTGTCGGGTGGGTTCTTGCCCCACGCGTTTATCCGATGAATGATGACGCGCGGGCTGAGGACCCGCCTGACAAACTGCAAGCTCGAATACCCGCGACGGGCAGGTCAATGTCGCAAGGCCTGTCACGCGGATTTCGTGACCACTTCGCAGGGCTGTGCGACCTTGCGGACCTGGACTTCCGGCGGGTGATCGGCCAGAGTTTCGACCCATCGAGTCCACGCGGCCTTGTATCGATCCGCGGAGGACAAAAAACCGTCGTTATGACTGCCGGAAATCTCCGTGAATCGCTTGGGTTCGCGGGCCGCGTCGAACAGCCGCGCGCCGAATGTCGACGGCACAAGATGATCGTCCTTGCTATGCACCACCATCACGGGGCAATGGACCTGCTTGATGCTCGCCAGCGTGTCGTAGCGGAATCTCGCAAACGGACGCACCGGCATATAGGGATAGAAGTGAGCCCCGATGTCTGCATAGGAGGTGAAGGTCCCTTCCACCACCAGGGCGGCCGGCCGGACCTCGGTTGCCAGGCGGGCGGCAATGGGGCCGCCCAGAGATCGACCGCAGAGAATGATCCGCTCTGCGGGAACTCCCTTGATCTGCGTGAGCCAGTCGAACGCCGCCCGGGCGTCGAGATAGGTGCCGGCTTCCGTGGGTTTGCCCTCGCTGGCGCCATAGCCGCGGTAGTCGAACACCAGGCAATTCAGCCCCATTTCGTGGAACAAGCTCACAGCGTCCATCGCATGCATGATGTTGCCGCTGTTGCCGTGGCAGAACAGAACGGTGAACTGCGCGTCCGGGGCCGGAACGTACCAGCCGACGAGCTTCACGCCGTCGCGGCTCTGGAACACGGCATCCTCGTACAGGAACCCACGGGCGGCCGGAGTGAAAACCACCTCACGGAGAGGTCGAAACGTCAACTTGGGCTGCATGAACAGCAACACCAAACCCCAGCCGGCATACACCAAAACCGCTGTCAAACCGAGATATAGAAAGATCACATTCACCGTCCTGGATCGACCGTCAACACTCACAATTGATCCGTCAATTCGAGGCGAACCACTCGAGCTTCGGAACCGGAACGCATTTTAGATTGCTCGAACCAACAAGGCAAGCTACAATCTTCATGTGATTACGAGAAGAACGACTACAACCGTACACGTAGGCTCCGTGCCGCTCGGTTCCAGTTCCCCTGTGGTGATCCAGTCGATGACGAAAGTTCCCACGACGGACATCGACCGGTGCGTGGGGCAAATCGAAGAACTGGTTCAGGCCGGCTGCGGGCTGGTGCGTCTGGCCGTGCCCCGGCGGGCCGACACCGAGGCCTTCGCGAGAATCGTCCTGCAGGCGAGCGTGCCGCTGGTGGCCGACATCCACTTCAGTCCCGCGCGGGCCATCGAGGCCATCGAAGGCGGGGCCGCGAAGATCCGCCTGAATCCGGGCAACGTCAAGAGCCGGGACGATATTCATCGCATCATCGACGCAGCCAAGGCCCATGGGGTCGCGATTCGCGTCGGCGTCAACGAGGCCAGCATCCGGGACCTTACCAAAGAACCGATCCCGCCTCAAGAACGAGTGGACCTGATGTTCGCGGAGATGCGACAGTACGTGCAGCTCTTCGAAGACCGTGGTTTCGACCGACTGGTCCTCAGCGCCAAGACCAGCGACACGATGCGAACCATCGAGGTCAACCGCCGGATCGCCCAGACGTTCCGCTATCCCCTGCACCTGGGCCTTACCCACGCCGGACTGCCCGAGCACGCCAGGATTCCGTCCGCCATCGCATTGGGCGCCCTGCTGTCCGAAGGCATCGGCGATACGATCCGCGTCAGCGCCGCGGGCAACCCGGTGATCGAGACCGCAATGGCCAAGGAGATCCTGACCTCCCTGGGACTGCGGGATCGTCGCGGACCGGAATTGATCGTCTGCCCCACGTGCGGACGCACCGAGATCGACGTGATCGAGCTGGCCCGGCGGGTCGAGCGGGCCCTGCACGCAATCGACAAGCCCCTTCGCATCGCGGTGATGGGCTGTGTCGTCAACGGTCCCGGCGAGGCGGCGGACGCTGATTTCGCCGTTTGCGCCGCCAAGGACAAGGCCTATTTCTATCGCAACGGCGAGAAGATCGCGATGGTGCCGGAGGCCGAGATCATCCCGAGACTGATGGAAGCCCTGACCGCACTCTAAGATCGCGCCGCTGACGAGGGTGGCGGATCGACGAGCCTGTTCAGCATCACACTGGGAGATTCGCCCGTATGACAAGCCAGACCCGAGAGATGTTGACACGGCTGGGAATCGCGGTGGTTTTCGG
>CALMMH010000837.1 GCA_937868145.1 uncultured Phycisphaerales bacterium | reverse complement strand
TCGGGCCAATGGATCTCCGGCGGCAACAACGACATGGCCCTCGACGGCAACGGTCAATGGCAGGAATTCGACCGCGTCATCAAGAATTTTCCAAGCGGCGCCAAGTCGGCGCAGCTGCGTTTGCGGGCCGCCCGTTGGACGGACGAGGGCGAAGGCACCGGCCTGGTGTGGTTCGACGACGTGTCGCTGGCGAACGCCGGCACAGGCCGGGAGTTGCTCGAAGACGGCGGGTTTGAGCCGCCGGAATTGCCGCCGGTCGATCAGGACAAGCTCCAGGTAAAGTTCGATTTCACCGCCTGGGACAAGGCCATGGAGCGGTCCATCGATCACTACGGCTTCAACTCCTTCCGCCTGGGCATCCCCGGCATGGGCGGCGGCACCTTCCACTCACGTAGCGAGCCCGAACTGCTCGGCTTCAGTGAAGACACGCCGCATTACAAGGCCATGTTCAGCAGTTACTGCTCGCAGATCCAGGAGCACCTGCGGACCAAGGGCTGGCTCGACGAGGCGTTCGTCTACTGGTTCGACGAACCGGACCCGAAGGACTACGCCTTCGTGAACAATGGTTTCGCCAAGCTCAAGGCCGCGGCGCCGGACATCAGCCGGATGCTCACCGAGCAGGTGGAGCCGGGGTTGCTGGGTGGGCCGAACATCTGGTGCCCGATCTCCGACAACTACCGGCACGACCTGGCCGAGCAGCGGCGCGAGCATGGGGAAAAATTCTGGTGGTATGTCTGCACCGGCCCGAAGGCCCCCTACTGCACGCTGTTCATCGACCATCCCGGCACGGAGATGCGGGTCTGGCTCTGGCAGACCTGGCAGCGAAAGATCGACGGCATCCTCGTCTGGGAGACCAACTACTGGACCAGCTCGGCCGCATATCCGGATTCCGCGCGTCCGCAGAATCCCTACGAAGACCCGATGGGCTGGACTTCGGGTTACAGCACGCCGGACGGCAAGAAGCTGCCCTGGGGCAATGGCGACGGACGATTCGTCTATCCGCCGGTCAAGGCTGCCAACGGCAATCCCGCTTCGCCGGTGCTGGACGGCCCGGTCGACAGCATTCGTTGGGAGATGCTCCGCGACGGCATCGAGGACTACGAGTACTTCGTGATCCTGAAGAAATTGATCGCAGCCAAAGACAGCAAGCTCGATGCAGCTCAGAAGGCTCGCTATGCCGCGTTGCTCGAAGTGCCCGCCGAGGTCACGAAAGACATGAAGACCTTCACGAAAGATCCCGCTCCCATCGAGGAACACCGCGACCGCGTCGCCCGGGCTATCGCGGAACTCAGTCGCGATTGAACCCGCGTTGTCAGCCGCAAAATGCGATCTTCGCGATGAAATGGTGAAGAAAAGTGTCCGAGAGGCGTCTATCATCAATGGACACGTAATCGGTGCAGCCGTGTGGCTGCCCGCCGTATCGATAGAAAAACGGAGCCAGTGCTCAGATGAATGGATCGCGAACTCCATACGTCAGTGTGGTCGATCCGATCACCCCGGCAATCGAACGGGCCCGGACGATCCTGTTCCGGCCGTTCGACCTGGGCAAATGGTGCACGATCGGATTCGGCGCTTGGTTGGCGCAGTTGGGGTCCGGTTCCGGCGGCGGAGGAGGACGTAACGGGACTCGCTACAACATCAGTCGCGACGATGTCGAGCGAGAAATCCGGCACGCCAGGGACTATGTGGTCAGCAACCTGGACTGGATCATCCCGGCAGCGGTCGCAGTCGTCGCGGTCATGATCGGCCTGTGGCTGCTGGTGCTGTGGCTGAGCAGCCGGGGGCGGTTCATCTTCCTCCACAACGTGGCGCAAAACCGAGCGGAGATAACCGAGCCCTGGCACCAATTCCGCGAGCGTGCGAACAGTCTGTTCGCCTTCCGGGCCATCCTCGGGATCCTCACGATCATCGCGTCCATCGTGCCCTTCGTACTGGGCGGAATCGTCGTCTCGGTCTCCACGGCCACGCTTGGCTTCAATCCCTGGACGATCATCGGCTTCGTCACGGCCTTCACGTTCTTCTTCGCCGTCCTGACCGTCTCGGCCGTCATCGGCAAGTTCACGAGGGATTTCATCGTCCCGATCATGTACCTGCACACGAACACCGCCGTCGTGGCGTGGCGATTCCTTCTGGACCTGCTGTCGGTCAACAAGGCCCGATTCTTCCTCTACGTCCTGATGCAAATCGCGATTGCGATAGCGATCGGGACGATGATGCTCATAGCCGCATGCTGCACCTGCTGCTGTGCGGCGTGC
>CALMMH010000836.1 GCA_937868145.1 uncultured Phycisphaerales bacterium | reverse complement strand
CTCTTTCCGAAAAGCACTTGCCCTCGCTCCTGGCCTGTCTCGAATTGGCTTCGTTTTCACACGACAGCCACCTCAGCCGGTGACCCGGGCACGCCCGTTCGAAACCGCCTTCCCGCCACGCCGTCCCCATCGTGCCATTGGCGTAATGCGGAAAATGCCGGGGTTTGGGGCCCAGCCCCAAGAAGCATCGAAGCGTGAAAGAACCGGATGAGACCCGACAGGGACGGCCGCCGCTGCCCCTTCTTCAATAAAGACGCCTCTGGATGCCTGTATGTTTCATAAAAACCTAAAATAATACAGAAAATGGATTCACGCAGAGACGCAGGGACGCAGGGGGGAACGAAGGAGGGGAGAAAGGCCGGAAGCAAACGCGGAACGCCGGTCCCGGTGGTGTTCGTCCCTTCTTTCTTACGTCCCTGCCTTCTCTTCCCAGCGTCCCAGCGTCCCTGCGTGAGACAAAATCTTCCCTGTTTTCGGAGGACAGCCCGGGCGGGGCTGGAGAAGGCCGGAGATGGCAGGCTGTAGGCGGGGGGCAAACAGAAGGGACCCACGATCGGGCGACAGCGGTAGGGTGGACTCCGTCCACCATCTTTCTTGGGGATAAACGGATTGGGTCTCGCGCAGAGACGCAGGGACGCTGAGAGAGACAGGAATTGAATCCGGTTCCTCTCTGCGCCTCCGCGTCTCCGCGAGAATTGATGTGTATGCGGCCGGAAAGATGCCCGGCGGAACCGTTCCCCGTCCCCCCAACGCTCCCACGCTTCCACGCGGCGTCCCGCCGCGACGCGGCGGAATCCCTGTTTGTCCGCCCCGCAATTCCGTGGAGAACCACTCGAAGGCACGCTCACACAAAGCCGCCAAGCCCGGCTAGACCCGCGGCATCCCTGGTTTGGGGACCGGCCGGATCGAGCCGTCCCAGGCCGCGATATCCGGAGGCGTCAGCCGAAGCGTGGAGTTGAGGATCTCGTCCCAGGCGACGTACTTGCCCGTGTAGGCCGACTCCCGTCCCATGATGGCCGTCAGGGTGGACTCGCAGAGGAACCTCGTATCGTTCGGAGTCTCGCCCCGTCGCAGGGCCGCGACGAAATCAATGTGCTCTTGGTGATGGCTTTCGTGCTGATCCGGGTGCTCTCGGAAGACCCTGGCATTGGGACCGGTGATCTCGGTCTTGCGGCCGACCAGGGAGCCGGTTCCTTTTGTTCCGACGATTTCCTCTCCAATCCTCGCATCGGTGCCTCTGATCTGCCGGCACATGCTCGTCAGGCGGACGCCGTTGTCGTAGTCAAACAGGACCGTGAAGTGATCGTAGATATTGCCGCCGCGGTCTGTGTGATACTGGCGTCCGCCCATTCCATAGGCTCCCACCGGGTGAGCCTGCATGATCCAGTTGCACGCGTCGAGGTTGTGGACGTGCTGTTCGACGATGTGATCGCCGCAGAGCCAATCCACGTGGAACCAGTTGTGGAAATGGTATTCGGGCAGGGTCATCCCCTCTTCCCGCTCGCGATACCAGATGTCGCCCGTGTTGAAGTAGGCGTAGAGGGACATGACCTCGCCGAGCTGGCCGTCATGAACGGCCTTGACGAGGTCCGCCTGATGGAACGCGTGGCGGCCATTGAAGCCGGATAACAATGCAATGCCCTTGCGCTTCATCTCGTCCTCGAGCGCCAGGATCCGACGGACGCCCGGCGCATCCGTCGCACAGGGTTTCTCGGCGAAGATGTGAACGCCTCTCTTGACGGCGTACTCGATATGCTCCGGCCGAAAGCCGGGAGGCGTGCAGAGCAGGACGTAGTCGATTTCGGAGTCGATCACCTTGCGATACGCATCCAGGCCGGAAAAGCAATGATCGGGGGTCACTTTGATGCTGCCTTGCAGGGTTTTGTTGTCCTGGGCGACCTTGGAGAGCTGGGCCAGACTGGCCTCGACCCTGGGCCTGAAGATGTCGCCCATCGCGACGAGTTCGATGTTCGGACCGGCCAGTAACGCGTCCTGGGCGGCCCCGGTGCCGCGGCCTCCGCAACCCACGAGTCCGACACGGATCCGGTCGCTGCCTGCGCCGTACGCCCGTGTGGTAACGGCCAGTCCCGTCAGGACAGTGGCTTGCGCGCTGGTCCTGAGAAAATGGCGACGCGTCAGGGTGGTATGCTGCGGTTTCATATGCGAGCGCCTTTCATTGGAGTGGAGCCTTGCCTTTCCCGAGAACGATTTGTCAACGCCATGATCCGGGCGGTTCCCGCCTGGGCGGCCAGACCGCTCGAAGTCCCTACAGGCGAGATTATAACCGGTCGGAAAGGCGATGGCCAGAGCGATGATCTTCCGGCTGGCGTGAACTGGAATTCCCCCTTCGTTCCGCCTCCAGG
>CALMMH010000835.1 GCA_937868145.1 uncultured Phycisphaerales bacterium | reverse complement strand
GTCGCACTGTACTTCGATCTCGACGCCAGCGGCACCCTGTCCGACAACGAGAGAATTCTCCCGACGCCCCTGCGGGCGAACATGCGGATGTTCGACACCCAGTTCGTCACGCCGGACTTCACAATGCGTCAGGACGATGGACGCGAGATCCCCTTCCGCCTCATGATCCTTCATGAATCGGCTCTCTACGACAAAAACTACTACTGGAGTCCCGCTTGCATTCTGGAGGGACAGGCGACCTTCGCCAGCGAGCCGACGAGCCTCATCCTCTACGGAGATCGATTCACGGGCTCCTTCACGACCTTCGGCCGATGTCTGTTCTCGCTCGTGCCGACCGGCCGGGAACTGAACGCAGAGACGGTGCGCACCACGTTGAGCAGCCTGATCTGTCACGAAGGGTCCTTCTATCGACTCAAGTTCGATGGTAATCACGAGAAAGGCAAGACACTGCGTCTGATCCTCACGAAGGACACGTCTCCTAGGGGCCGGGCAGCGATCCGCCTAAACGCAAGAGAACCGCTCAAGATTCGACCGGACACGATAGCGATCAGCGGAGCTCACGATAGCTCCATTGAACTCAACCCCCAGGATGCCCAGTCGCCCCTTCCTGTCGACGAGTACAGGCTCAGTTCAGGTAGCATCCGCTACGGCGTGGCCAACGACAATCAGTGGCAGATGAGCTTCATCGAGGGGCCCGCCTTCGCGGTCGTTCGCGACAGAACCACCGACGTCGATCTTGGAGAGCCCGCAATCTCCGCCCACGCAACCGAGGAACTCGAACCGGGACGCTATAGTGAGGAGAAGACGGTCTACGCCAGAGGCGCTTCGATCCACTTCTATCCCCACATCAAGGGCAAGGCCGGCGAGGTCTACAGAAAATTCTCCCGTAGGAGCGATACGGACGATCAGTGGGTCGACGTCGCGCCCCGTGTAGCGGTTCTCGACGCCGCGGGAAAGGAAGTGCTCTCGGAAGAAATGGGGTATGGCTGAGGCGACGACTGCTGGTTCTCGTGGCGAGAACCGAACGTTCAGCCGGGCAAGTACACGATCGTCATGACCCAGGAAACCGGCCCGCTCGCGGGCAGGATCGAAGGTCGAATGGAACTGACGATCGAGTGAGCGATATCAAGGTTGGAGAAATGCTTTGAGTTATTGGAGGGAAACTCATTATGCGTCCATCGCGAAACTGTGCTGTCGTGTGTCTCGTCCTGTGCGGCGTCGGTTTGTTCACGGTCACTACCGCCATGGCGGAGTCCCGGCAAATCGTCGGGAAGGTTGTAGACTATCTTGCCCGGCCTGTCGAAGGGGCGAAGGTCGTCCTGTACGATGAACCGGATCTGCGTCCGGAAGGTCGGAGAGTCTTCCACAAGCTGGCGGAGACAGAGAGCCTGTCGGACGGCCGGTTCACGATGACCGCGGAGCATGAGGAGAGTCTGTCCTCCGGCCAACGGTGGATGATCGTGCACAAGCACGGTCTTGCAATGGGTTGGACAGCCGAGGACTTCGGGGTCCGTGATGTCATCGTGGTCTTGGGCAAGCCCACCTCGTTGGCCGGCATGGTCGTGGACGAGACCGGCCGGCCCGTCAGCGGGGCCAGGATGAGCCTGTGCTTGAAGAACGAAATGATGGAGCCGCGAGAACTGTCCATGCCGGAACCCGAGGATTGGCACGTGCAGCGGACGGACGAAGAAGGTCGGTTCCGTTTCGAAGACATCCCGCCAGGCGCCACGGCTGATTTCCATATCGAGGCGCCGGGCCGAGCCTCGTTCTGGACTTGTTGTGGCGTGGACATCGACGCCGGAGAACAGTACCTCGCCGGCCAAACGGACATCCGAATCGTCCTGCCTCTGGAGGCGAGAATCAAGGGCACGGTCGTCGATGACGACACAGGGCAGGTGGTGTCCGGCGTGCGAGTCCTGGCAAGATCTGAGAATCTGCACGACAAGG
>CALMMH010000834.1 GCA_937868145.1 uncultured Phycisphaerales bacterium | reverse complement strand
TTTGGCCCGCGCCGCCGTGCGGCAACGCGAGATGGCTTTGCGTTCGGCCCTGGGCGCATCGAGAGGACGCATCTTGCGGCAGATGCTTGCCGAAAACCTTCTGCTCAGCGTGGCCGGCGGGTGGCTGGGCCTTCTGCTGACTTTCTGGACGATCCAGGGCCTTGTCCGGCTGTGTCCCGCGGATATTCCTCGTCTGAATGAGACTCGCGTGGATACTTCGGTCTTGGCGTTCACCCTGGGGACATCGATTCTCACCGGATTGTTGTTCGGCGTGTTGCCGGCTTGGAGAGCCGCCGGCGTGCGGATGACTCGCATGCTCCAGGAGGGGACGATGCGATCAACGGCCGGCCGCACGGGACGGCGGCTTCACAGCGGCCTCGTAATCGCACAGATGGGGCTTTCTCTGGTCCTGCTCATCGGCGCCGCCTTGTTGATTCGCAGCATGATCGCTCTGTACAGGCTTGACTTGGGGTTTCGGCCTCAGAACGTGTTGGCCGTGACGCTGGATCTGCCGGAGATGAAATACCCCGAACCTCGCCAGTGTCAGGCTTTTTTCGAATCGCTGTTGCCGCGGGTCCGGGCCCTTCCGCATGTCCGTTCGGCGGGACTGAGTCTTATGGAGCTTGGCCTGGGTTTTGGCGGGTACGGCGGCGTCGGCATCCGCATTCCCGGCCGATCCTATGCCGACGACCGCTGGGATCCGACTTTGCTCTCGCAGGTGAGCGTCGGTTTCCTGGAGACGCTGGGCGTGCCGCTTCTCAAGGGACGCACCTTCACGGAAGCCGACGTCTGGGGCGAGGGGGGCGACATCATCATCGACGAGCATCTGGCCCGCAAGCAGTTCGGCGACGCCGATCCGATCGGTCAGCGGATCGATTTCCCTGACAGCCACCATGTGGTCGTGGGAGTGGTCGGCACGGTCAGAGACTTCCAGAATCTGGAGCCCGATTGGGGTACGGTCTACACGCCCATACCGCAGAAGTTCTGGATCACCAGTGCAGTTCTTGTCGTGAGGACGGAGGGCGACCCCATGCGATTGACGGATTCGATCCGTTCGCAGGTCGCCGAGTTGGAGAAGGACGAAGTGGTCCGCAGAGTAGAGACGATCGACGCCATGCTGTCCCGCATGCTGGCGCAGCGGCGATTCGCCATGACTTTGCTGAGTCTCTTCGCGGGGATCGCCTTGATTCTCGCGACGGTCGGGATATATGGTCTTCTGCATTACAGCGCGAGCCGGCAGACGCGGGAGATCGCGATTCGCATGGCCCTGGGCGCCGAAAGGGCGACGGTTCGGCGGATGGTCCTGAGGCAGGGTCTGCGCCTCACTCTCGTCGGCGTGATCCTTGGTGTGGCTGGAGCCGTCGCGCTGACGCGGATTCTGTCGAGTCTCCTGTATGACGTTACGCCCACGGACCCGCTGACTCTGGCCTGCGTCTCGCTCCTGTTGATCGGCATTGCCTTGTTGGCCAGTTATCTCCCGGCCCGGCGGGCGGCGAGGGTTGATCCAATGGTGACATTGAGGTATGAATAAGGGGTTGTGAGATTGCGTCGGCATGGGCGATTCGTTTCAAGGAAAGGGAAGTGGATGAACATGTGGGCAAGGAGAGCGGGCGTCATTGTCCTGGCTGGAAGTCTGTTGACTGTGAGCGGCTGTTACGGCACGGCCGTCTCGCTCGCAAAATGCACGGCCAAAGAAAAGAAATCCCTGTTTGTCGAGCAGGATTTTGCGGCCGGGTCGACGCTCCGGGTGCGGAACGAGTTCGGCCCGATCTCGATCTGCGGCGGCAATTCCACGCAGTGTCAGATCGAAGGGCGGGTGTACGTTCGCGCCCCGACGAGACACGAGGCCGAAGAAATCGGTGAACAGGTGCGAATCGTGGCCGAGCCGAACGACGGGACGCTGATGGTCACGTCGGACATTCCGTCGTTGGAGGAGGACCGTTCCGTGTGGGTGGATCTCCGCATCATCCTCCCTTCGCAAGCTCACGTCGATTGCGAGACAGGATTTGGGCGGGTCAAGCTCATCGGGATCGAAGGAGATATTCGGGCCCACACGGAGTTCGGTGCGATCACCTGTAAGAAGATCACCTCGGGCAACATCAACGTGCAGACAGAGTTCGGCGGCATCTATGTCGCGTGCGAGGACGAGAGTCCCGCCGATCTGGTCGCCGACGTGCGGACCGAGTACGGCAAGATCCGGTTCAAAGCCCCCGAGTCGTTTGACGGCGACTTCGACATTCGGACCGAGCTCGGTTCGACCGGAGCCAAACTCGGCGTCGCCAGCCGGGATCAATGGACGCATAGTCACAAGACGGGCGCTGCCGGTTCGGGAAAGGGCAAATTATTCTTGGAGACGCAATTCGGATCAATTAAGCTGAGATAGACTCTGAGCGAAGGAGAAAAGCGGATGGGAACTCTCTGGCAGGACATTCGGTACGGGATGCGGATGCTGAGGAAGTCGCCGGGATTCACCGCGATCGCGCTAATCACGCTGGCCATCGGCATCGGGGCCAACACAATCATGTTCAGCATGGTCAACACGCTGGTGCTGCGACCGGTGCAGGTGCAAGAGGCGGACCGCCTGGTGGGCTGCGCTATTAGCGACAGGGTGTGCCCCTACGCTCTGTACGTCGACATGAGGGACGACAACCCTGTGTTTTCCGGCCTGATGGCTCAGAGCGGCGTCGGAACTCCCGTCACCCTGGTGCAGGGAAACACCACACGACAGGTCAGCCCGATGTTCGTTTCGGCCAATTACTTCTCTCTGCTGGGCGCCGGTCCGGCCTATGGACGAGTCTTTTGGCCCGAGGAGGAACGAGACGGGGCCGAGCCGGTGGCGGTCCTGAGCTACCGCATGTGGGAACGGCAGGGGGCCGATCCGAATATCGTGGACACGCAGGTCGCCATCAACGGCACATTTTTCAGGATCGTTGGCGTGGCGCCCGAGGGATTCACAGGCACGGCGATCTTCTCGCCCGATTTGTGGCTTCCTCTGGGCGCGTGCGGTCTGGCCGGTCATCCGGGGAAAGAAAAACCGGCTTTGATGACGGCCGAAGATTGGGATTATCCCTTCGTGTCGTTGGTCGGGAGACTGAAGGCAGGGTTGGATGAAGCGGCAGCGGAAGCGCAACTGCAGTCGCTGATTCCTCGTCTGAGGGAGAAGTACCCTCGGAACTTCCGGGAGAAATCGACGTTTGTTCTGCAGCCGCTGTCGAGACTCGGCTTCGACAGCGCACAGGAGGAGAGAAAGACACTCTCGATCACCAGTGCGTTCCTCATGGGCGTGTCTGCGGTTGTCCTATTGATCGCCTGTCTGAACCTCGCCAACATGATGATCGTTCAGGGGGCGGGCCGGCATCGGGAGATCGCGATCCGAATGGCCGTTGGAGGAGGTCGGTTGCGCATTCTGCGGCAACTGTTCTTCGAGTCGTTTCTTCTGGCGATGCTCGGAGGAGCCTTGGGACTGGTTCTTGCCTTCTGGGGCGTGCGGGTCTTGAACGCGTGCATGGACGTCCCTCGGTTGGGCGTCGATCTGACCGCCTCGCTGAAAATGGGGCTGGACATCCGCGTCCTGGGGGCCACGGCGTGCTTCTGTCTGATCGCCACGGTGTTGTTCGGGCTCAGACCTGCGCTACGGCTGTCGAAACGGGACATCATGGCCGATATCAAGGAATCGGCCAACAACGCATCTCGCTCGGCCCGCAGAGGCCGGCGAATTCTTCCTCGCGGTCTTTCGGTGGTTGGACAGATTGCCTTGTCCGTTGTGCTCGTCATGGGAGCCGTGTTGTTCGCCCGCAGTGCGATGTGCGCGGCGAGGATCGGTCCGGGGCTTACCTTCCGCGGCAAGTTGTTGGTTGAGATTGACCCGCTGGCCGGAGGATACGACCTTGCCCGCAGCATTCAAATCTTCGAGACTCTGGCGGACCGGTTCAGGGCCATGCCGGGCGTCCAGAGCGTGAGCCTGTCCACTTCATTCCCATTCGACGAGGGCGGCCATTACGACGAGTGCGTCGTCGAGTACGTGCCCGGCACGGAGGAAGAGGAGAGCGACAGGCCGGCCAGGAGGCCTTCGTCTCCGGGATACGTTGCGTACTCCGTCGGAGGGGACTTCTTCAACGCTATGGGAATCCGCCTGTTGCAGGGGCGATCGTTCAACAGTCTCGACGGCGTCCGTGACGCGGAGAAGGTCGTCGTCATTAATGAGTCGCTGGCCCGCAAGCTTCGCCCGGACGGAAACGCCCTTGGTTGTCTCCTCCAGCACGGCGCCCGCTCGTACTCGGCGATGTCGGAGCCGTGTCGTGTTGTGGGAATTGTGCCCAACGTATGGATCGGCACACAGACACAAGAGGAGTTTCCACAGATCTATCTGCCCCTTGGGGCCGAACAACTCCCCAGATACATCCACCTGCGCGCCGCGAACGGGCAGTCCGAGACGGCTCTGATGGAAAGAGTCCTCGCGGAATTTCACGTGGTTGACTCGCAGACGCCGATCGTGTTGATCACCACGCTGGCGAAATACCGTCACGACAGCCCTACGATATGGGGAGCCCGACAGGGCGCCCGCTTGGCGTTCGCGTTTGGTTTCATGGCCCTGTTTCTGGCGTCGCTGGGCATCTACGCGGTGAAAGGGCATATGGTCGCCTCGCGGACGCCGGAGATCGGCATTCGCAAGGCCCTCGGAGCGACGCACTGGGGCATTATGGGCATGGTCTTTCGCGAGGGACTGGTGTTGACGCTCGCGGGATTGGGGATCGGATTCTTGCTGGCCCTGGCGGTGGGGCGGTTGATCGGCAGCCTGCTCTACGGCGTCCGGCCCGCCGACCCGATCAGCATCGTCGCAGCGGTCGTTCTTCTCGGCGTTGCCTCGCTATTGGCCACGTACATTCCCGCCCGGCGTGCGGCGGAAGTCGATCCGATGGTGGCGCTCAGACATGAATGAATAGGGGAGAGACATGACGATTTTGTGGCAGGACATCAGATACGGTCTGCGGATGCTGGGCAGGAGTCCGGGTTTCACTGGGATCGTCGTCGTGATTCTGGCCGTCGGCATCGGAGCCAACTCGGCCTTGTTCAACGCTTTGGACCAGGTGTATGCGCGACCGCTTCCGGTGCGCAAGCCGCGGGAACTGGTGTCCGTGCAGTACCGCTATCGACACGTGTTGCCGGATTTTGTTTACGAAACGATGGTTCCCGAGTTTGACTACTCCACTTACGAGATCTATCGGGACAAGCCCGGCGTATTCTCCGGCCTGATCGCCTTTGGCGGTGGCGGAATAAGGACCCTGCGTATCGGCGAGCGGGTGTCGCAGGTTCAATACGTCCCGGTTTCGGTGAATTATTTCACGGTGTTGGGGATCAAGCCGGCGCTCGGCCGGTTCATTGCTCCAGAGCATGAACAGAGCGATACGACGTACAGCCCGGTCGCGGTGATCAGCCACTCTCTGTGGCGACGGGGCTTCGGGGGCAAAGCCGACGCTGTCGGCAAATCGATCGTCCTTGAAGACAAAGCGTTGACCGTCGTCGGAGTGGCCCCGCCGGAATTCACAGGAACCGAAGTCGGTCGAACGCCGGACATCTACGTGCCCTTGTGCACGTTCGCGCAGCCGGCTGGACTCGATGAGCCGCAGGCCCCGCATGTGTATCTTCTGGGGAGGCTTGAACCCGGTGTGTCCCGCGAACGGGCGCAAGCCGCTTTGCAGCCGTTGGCTCCTGGGGAGAGGGATGCCGGACCCGACGCTCCTGAATTCTCGATGTTTGTTCTCGATGGCAGCCAGGGGTACGTGTCGCAGGACGCTCAGGTGACATCCTATCCTCTGGGCTTGTTCCTGGGTATGGCGGCCCTCGTGTTGATGATTGCCTGCGCCAATATCGCGAGTCTCCAACTGACGCGGGCCGTGAGCCGGCAGAAAGAAATCGCTGTCCGGCAGGCGCTCGGCGCCGGCCGAGGACGGGTTTTGCGGCAGCTATTGGTCGAGAACTTGCTCCTGGCGGCGATCGGAGGGGCCTTGGGCGTCCTCCTGGCGGTGGGCCTGGATCGTGTGATCTGTGCGATGCTTCCTCGCGTCATCGGCGGCGATACGCCGCCGGAATTGCTGATTCATCTCGTGCCTGGATTGCCCCTTCGGACGTTGCTGTTCGCAGGGGCGATCGCACTGGCCACCGGGATCGGCTTCGGCCTGACGCCGGCTCTTGGGCTGATCCGGCGGGACGTTGTGCCCGTCCTCAAGGCGTTGTCGGGACACACCCAACTGGTGACGCAGGGCTGGAATCTGCACAACATCCTGGTCGTCGGGCAGATCTCGGTGGCGGTTGTCGTGACGGTCGGGAGCGGATTGTGTCTGCGCAGTCTGGTCGGGCTGCGGAGCATCGATCCAGGCTACGACATGGCGCACATCCTCGCCGTGAATGCGGACTCGGATGGTCCCCCTGTGTTCAGACCGGAGGTTCGTCGGCTCATGGAGGGTCTGGAGGAGCGAGTGGACGCTCTGCCGTCGGTGGTTTCAACCAGCCTGTCCAGCAACGCGCCGTTGAATGAAGGGGGATCGATGACCACCGTCGCGTATGTCGAGGGTGCGGGCGACCGCTCGGACAAGCAGTCCAATTGGCATTTGGGGATCGTCAGTCCGGGGCACTTTTCGACACTTGGGCAGACCGTGTTGGCCGGACGGGGGTTCACGGTTCATGACGGGGCCGACGCCGCGAAGGTGATGATCGTTAATGAGGCGATGGCGAAGCGGTACTGGCCGAATCGCAATCCGATCGGAAAGCACGTTCAGTTCACCAAAGAACAGGAACCACGGGAGATTGTCGGCGTCGTCAAGACGGTGAAGTTCCGATCCCTCATC
>CALMMH010000833.1 GCA_937868145.1 uncultured Phycisphaerales bacterium | reverse complement strand
GTAGACTGCCTGGGGCCTGCGGATCAGCCGCTCGATTGCCGCCGCGGGGTCTCGGATGACCGGTCCGCGAGCCGGGATGAGGATGTCCGGTTTCTCAGCGGCCACCTTTCGCAGGCTGGCGATGAGATCGCCGATCCTGCCGGCGTATCCGTGGTAGCCTCCGATGTGGGCTTGCGACACGGCATCCTGGAGGCTGTAGAGATCCAGCAGGCAACCCTCTCCGTAGATCAGATCGCCCACGAAACCGTATCGGACTCCGTCGACATCGACGAAATAGGAGACGGCGCCTCGCGTATAGCCCGGCGTGTCCAGCACTCGCACCGTCAGATCCTGCCACGCAAGGGTGTCGCCCTCGCGTACTGTGCGGCCTACGGGGATGGACGAAATGGGCACGCGGGTGCTTTGCTGGGCATAATCGTGAAACCGTCCGGTCCAGAACGTTGACCAGAAGTCCTCGGCTTTGGAGAACTGTTCCGCCTCTGTGGCCGGGACGATGGACTCGCTCCCGCCGGCAACCAGGGCCCGGCCTGCCCAGACCACGTCCCGACGGCCATGCGTGAAGAGCACCGCATCGGCTGACTTCCAGTGTCCTTGCGGGTCCCCGTACACCACCAGCCTGTGGCCGTTTCGCTCGACAGCCACTCCGTTCACCGAGGCGCAACTGACGCTCACCTGCGGACTGAGGGCTTCTTGTCCGTTTGCCGAAAGGCCGGCGCCCAGGATAAAGAAGCAGCCGATCAGAGCCCGATGCCAGTTGTTCCCTGTGAATAGACCCATCCGCCGCGATGTATGCATGATTCTGCCCCAATAGACGATCATGAAGACGTCAACGAGGCTAGTTTCGAGCGAGTAACGCCGCGTGTCAAGCGTTTGCTCGCGTCTTCGTCAGAGGGCATGCATCCGGTGTCACCGTCGGAAGGCTCAGTCGTTCGCTGCTCCAGGTGTGGCGGTTCCGGCATACCAGTTGTTCGGATCGTTGCCATATTGCGAGGGGAACAGGCGACTGAGAGAGAAACCTTCTCCATCAGCTCCGGCGGGCCAGGGATCGAGGCCTTTGGGGAAGTCCTTGCCATGGGAGCCGTCGCTGTAGTTGACGCGATCGACCTCGATCCAGTACCGAGTTCCCTTCTCGTCCACGTCGCCCGGCTTGACCAGTTGGATCTTTTCGCCTTGATTGGCGAGCTTGCCGGATGGCCAGGAAAAGACCTTGACCTTGGCGGGGATTTCGTACTGCAGCATCGCCGTCGGATCCTTCGCCACCAGCACGTACTCGCCTCGGGCGAGCGTCACCGGCGCGTTGGTGGGGAATCGGAAATCGAGGCCCGATTCGTCTATCAACCGCCAGGGCTCGCCTATCTCGCTATCGAACAAGGTGACCGGTGAATTGGTGATGTTGAGCAACTCGATGTACTCGGCGTCCGCGTCGATCGGATGGTACATGATCTCGTTGATCACAACCGGTCCGACGCGAGGGTAGGCGTTGGCTTTGCCTGGCGTCACTTCGCTCATGGTGACGAAGTTGTAGGTGCCGGTGCTCTTGAGGTATCGGCCGAACGAGTAACTGGTCTCGGAGGCGCCGAACACTTCCGAGATCAGGCAATCCGGAAAGACTTCGTCGTCGCCGGAGGATAGGTATGCGCCTTCGCCGTTCTCGGTGAACGCGAACACCTCGCGGACGCCGGGATCGTATGGGTTGCCAAAGTGCGTCGCCTCATAGAGAACGACATAGCCGTTGGGTTTCACGATGGTTCCTTCGGGGATCTGGTACTTCTCCAGATCGGTATCCGTGTCGCTGAGGAACCAGCCGCCGATGTTCACGGGAATGTTGCTGACGTTGTAGAACTCGATCCAGTCGGACGCCGCGTCATGCGCGTGTGCGAGCACTTCGTTGATCACAATCGGACAATCCACCTGCTGCCAGTGATTGGCGAACAGGGCCAGATCCGCCGCATCCACGCCGATGCTGCCGGTGAGGTCCGCCGAGCTCTCCAAGCCCGTTAGCCATTCGGTTGAGAACAGCAACAGATCGAGCGCATCGACCCGGCAGTCGCGGTTGAGGTCTCCCGGCGGGCATTCCCCGTGCAGGCTCACGCAAAGAACCATTGCAACGATGACGACTCCCCAGTTAGCTTTCATGGCTCAACCCTCCCCTCTGTAAATTGCGTTGGCCATCCGACCCCTCGCGTGGGCCGGCGTATATACCTTAAGAGGTACGCCTGTTGGGGTAGCCGCCGAGGATGAAATCCGTATGGTGCTGTGATGTTGCGAAATAGGATGAATACGCATACCAGCCATCTCCTCGGGTGCCTTACCCTCCGATTGCGCCGCGACCCCAATTGACGACAAACATCTCGGCCGGCCCTTGACCCCTGGGTTGCCGGAGACGTACTTATTGTAGCAGATTTGCGATCCCGAGGCAAATCAGCAAGAGGAGGGAATACGACGGAAGTCTCGATCGAAGCATGTCCTTCGAGGTGAATCCTGCATTTTTCCTTTGAATCCGAGGGGCACAAGTGATTTAATAACCCGACGGCACGTTCATCCCCAGCCGTCGGGTATGTGGTCGCTTGGCAATCGCCCAGGATCGAATCGAATGCCCGCCCTGAAATAGTCTTGCAGTCGGCCGGTATATTCCATAAAATCGGCGACTTTTCTGAGCTATTAGCTTGTGAAAGGAAGAACAACGGCATGAGTCTTCAAACGTTTTTCAACCCGAAGTCGGTTGCGATCATCGGGGCGTCCCGCCAAAAGGGCAAGGTGGGATACGAGATTCTGATCAACCTGATCGCGGGCGGCTACGCGGGAAAGATTTACCCGGTCAACCCCAAAGCAGACGAAATCGAGGGGCTCAAGGTCTATCCGGATCTTCCGTCGATCGGCGAGACGCCGGATTTGGTGGTCATCATTGTCCCGGCCCAGTTCGTGCCGGGGATGCTCGAAGAGTGCGCCAAAGTACACGTCAAATCGGTCATCATCATCACGGCCGGATTCAAGGAAGTGGGACCCGAGGGCAAGAAGCTCGAGGAAGAAATCGTGCGGATCGCCAAGCGGTCGGGCATTCGATTCGTCGGTCCCAACTGCCTGGGGTTGATCTCTCCGTCCCATAAGCTCAACGCCTGCTTCGGCGGCGACCTTCCGGTTCCGGGCGGGATCGCCTATATCTCCCAGTCGGGCGCCTTGCTGGCGGCGATTCTGGACACCGCCAACGCCAACGGGATCGGCTTCAGCAGCCTGGTCAGCATCGGCAACAAGGCCGACGTCGACGAGCTGGACCTGGTCGAGGCGTTCGGCTCGCAGCGAGAGACGAAAGTCATCGCCGGCTACCTCGAGAACATCAAGGACGGCAACGCCTTCGTGCGGGAGGCCGAGCAGATTTCCCAAAAGAAGCCGATTCTGCTGATGAAGTCCGGCAGCACGGCCGCCGGCGCCAAGGCCGCCTCCTCGCATACCGGCAGTCTGGCCGGCGGCGACGTCGCCTACGAGTCCGCGTTCAAGCGGGCCGGCGTCATCCGCTGCGAATCGATCAAGCAGCAGTTCGACTTCGCCCAGGCGTTCTCGAATCAGCCGTTGCCCAAAGGGCAGAACGTGGTCGTCATCACGAACGCCGGCGGGCCCGGCATCATGGCCGCCGACGCTATCGAACAGAGAGGCCTGACTTTTGCGAAGTTGACGGAGGAAACGAAGAAGAAGCTGGCCGAAAAGTTGCCGGCCGCGGCCAACGTGCACAACCCGGTCGATGTGCTCGGCGACGCCCTGGCCGATCGGTACGAATTTGCGTTCGATGTCGTGCTGGACGATCCGAACGTCGATGCCGCGGTCGTGCTCCTGACGCCACAGGCAATGACGCAGAGCAAAGAAACCGCCGAGGCCTTGGTGAAGATCGCCAAGAAAAAGGGCAAGCCCGTTTTGGCCTGCTTCCTCGGCGCCGCCAAGGTGGAGCCGGGCATCCAGGTTCTGCGGAAGGGCGGCATCCCGCAATATGACTCTCCTGAGAGCGCGGTTGAGACGTTGAACGTGATGTGCGAGTACGTGCGGTGGAAGGCCAGGCCCAAGCGCGTGGTCCGGCTGTTCTCCGTCAACCGCCGCAAGGTCGAGAGCATCGTCGAGAGACACCTGCGACAGGGGCTGCTCGACATCGGCGAAGCCGAGGCCAAGGACATCATCGAGGCGTATGGTTTCGCCACGCCGAGAGGATCGATCGCCACGACGGCCGAGCAGGCCGCGAGCATCGCCCAGCAGCTCGGCTACCCGGTCGTGCTGAAGATCTGGTCGCCGGACATCCTGCACAAGTCCGATGTCGGCGGCGTCAAGGTGGGCCTCAAGAGCGACCAGGAAGTGAAGGACGCCTTCGACCTGATGATGTACCGCATCCCGAAGAAGAAGCCCGAGGCGAAGATCCTCGGCGTCCTGGTGCAGGAGATGGTCCGCACCAGCGGCAAGGAAGTGATCCTGGGCATGCACCGGGACCCGCAGTTCGGTCCTCTGATGATGTTCGGCATGGGCGGCATCCTGGTCGAGGTCCTCAAGGACGTCTCGTTCTATCTGGCGCCCCTGACGGGCGAAGAAGCCAAGCAGATGCTGATGACCACCAAGACGTACCAGATCCTCAAGGGCGTTCGTGGTCAGGAAGGCGTGGACATCGAGGCGATTGCCGAGGGATTGCAGCGGGTCTCCCAGTTGGTGACCGAGTTCCCGGAAATCAAAGAAATGGATATCAACCCCTACGTGGTAGGCGCACCCGGCACGACGTCCATCGCCGTGGATGCCCGAATCAGCTTAGAGAAGAAATAACATGACAGAATTCGATTGGAAAGCGAAGTACAAGGACAAGATCAAGACCGCCGGGGCCGCGATGAAACTCATCAAGTCCGGCCAGAGCATCTTTATTGGGACCGGTTGCGGCCAGCCGCAGCATCTTGTCCGAGCGTTGGTGGAGCACTCCGACCACATTTACGACGCCCACATCGTGCATCTGCTGACGATGGGAGAAGCGCCCTATGTGCAGGAGAAGTTCCGCGAAAAGTTCAAGATGAACAGCTTCTTCGTCGCCGAAAACGTGCGCGACGCCGTGGAGAAAGGATTCGGGGACTATACGCCGATCTTCCTGTCCGAGATCCCCGTGGAGTTCGAGACGGGGCGGATTCCGGTCGATGTGGCCTTGATCTCCGTGACGCCGCCGGACGTGAACGGCTTGTGCAGTCTGGGCGTGTCGGTGGACATCGTTCAGGCGGCTGCGGCCAACGCCCGGTACGTGATCGCGCAGGTGAACAGCCACATGCCGCGAACGCACGGCAACAGCTTCCTGCATGTCAACACGATCGACGTGCTCGTGCCGTACGACGAGCCGATGATCGAGATCCCGATCCCCGAACCCGACGACGTGCTCCGGCGGATCGGCCAGAACGTGGCTCGTCTGGTCGAGGACGGCAGCACCATCGAGTGCGGGATCGGACGGATTCCCCAGGCGCTGGCGGAATACCTGGTCGACAAGAAGAATCTCGGCGTCCACACCGAGATGTTCAGCGACTGGATCATCGGTCTGATCGATTGCGGCGCGATCACGTGCAGCAAGAAGTCGCTCAACCGCGGCAAGATCGTCGCGAGCTTCTGCATGGGTTCCCAGAAGCTGTACGATTACATCAACAACAATCCGTTCTTCGAGTTCTACCCGACCGAATACGTCAACGATGTGAACATCGTTGCCCAGCACGACAAGATGGTCGCGATCAACGTGGGCCTGGAGATCGATCTGACGGGCCAGGTGTGCGCCGACTCGCTCGGATACAAGTTCTACAGCGGCATCGGCGGCCAGGTGGATTTCATCCGCGGAGCGGCCAAGAGCCGCGGCGGCAAGGCCATCATCGCGATGCCTTCCACCGCCAAGGACGATCAGGTGTCCCGCATTGTGCCTCACCTGACCGAGGGTGCCGGCGTCGTGACGACCCGAGGCGATGTCCACTACGTCGCGACGGAGTACGGCGTGGCCTACCTGCACGGCAAGAGCATCCGTCAGCGGGCGATGGACCTGATCAACATCGCCCATCCGAAGTTCCGCAAGGGTCTGCTCCAGGCGGCCAAGGCCCGCAATTTCATCTACCAGGACCAGATCGAACTGTCGTGGGAGCAACTCGATTACCCCGAGGAGATCGAGCACTACGCCACCCTGCGGGACGGCACCGAGATCTTCTTCCGGCCGATCAAGCCGGTGGATGAGGCGGCGCTGTCCGAGATGCTGTATTCCCTGAGCGAGCAGTCGCTTCACACCCGCTATATGACGCGGACGATGGCGTTCCCGCACAAGGACGTTCAGCAGTTGACCAACATCGACTACAAGCACAATCTGGCGATTGTGGGCGTGGTTCCCGGTCCGGGCGGCGAAGACATCGTGGCGATCGCCCAGTACTACCTGGATCCGAAGACGCAGGCCGCGGAAGTGGCGTTCCTCGTCCAGGACGAATGGCAGGCCAAGGGCATGGGCACGTTCCTGTTGGACTACCTGACGCAGGTGGCGCGGCAACGCGGCGTGAAGAAGTTCTTCGCCAAGGTTCTCTCCGACAACAAGCCGATGTTGGCGGTCTTCCAGAACTCTGGATACAAGGTCAACGTCGAGTTTGACGGCGATGTTTATAATGTCTCCTATGATATCACGGTGAAAGACCAATAACCGAGGCGACTTTGTCCGCAAGAAAGGCCGTATTCATCCACTCGGAAGAACTCGAGAAGTACCACTATCCCGAGGACTGTCCGTTTAAGACGGAACGAGCGGCGCGCACGCGGAGGATGCTGTATACCATGGGGCTGCTTTGGGGCGAAACGACCCGCGAAGCAGCCCCTGTTCCTGCGCTGCGGACGGTGCTGAAAAAATTCCACTCGGCCCGCTACCTGCATGCTCTGAAAACCGCCCAAAGCGGCAAGTGGGAGCTTGATGCGCTGAACATGGGCCTCGGGACCCCGGACTGCCCGATTTTCCATGGGATGTACGACTATGCCGTGCTCGCCGCGGGCGGCACCCTGGTCGGCGCCGAGATGATCCTGTCGGGACAGGCGGATGTCGCGTTCAATCCCTCCGGCGGCTTCCACCACGCCTTTCCGGAGAAGGCGGCCGGGTTCTGCTACATCAACGATTGCGCCCTGGCCTGCACCGTCCTGGCCGAGGCGGGCAAGCGTGTGCTGTATCTGGATGTGGACGTCCACAACGGGGACGGCGTGGCCCACGCTTTCTATGACCGCTCGGACGTGATGACGATCTCGCTTCATGAGAACCCCAAGATCCTGTTCCCTGGGACGGGTTTCGAGGATGAGATCGGCGAAGGGGAGGGCCGGGGATATTGCGTGAATCTCCCGATGCCCGTCGGGACTTTCGACCAAGCCTATCTGTACGCGTTCGAAGCGGTTGTCCCGCCCTTGATCCAGGCGTACAACCCCGATGTGATCGTCTTCGAGTTGGGTGCCGATACGCTGGCCGGCGACCCCATGGCGCACCTGCAGTTGACGAACAACGTCTACGTCGAGATCATCAACCATCTGCTGCGGTTCAACAAGCCGATCCTCGCCACCGGCGGTGGCGGCTACCATATGGAGAACACCGTGCGGGCCTGGGCGCTGGCCTGGACGATCCTCTCCGGCCAGGATCTTGCGGACGGAATGGACGCCGTCATCGGCGGGGTCATGCTCCAGAGCATGGACTGGCAGGGCGGTTTTCGCGACCGGTCATTGCCGGTGACGAACCAGCAGCGGGAAATGGTCGTGCCGGTTCTCGAAGCCTCGATCGAGACGATCAAGGCCAAGATCTTCCCCATCCACGGTTTATAGGGGCCTGTCTCTCTGCTATCCCCACGAAAGCGGGAATTCGTCAGGTATTGGGCGATCCGCTCACGCCGCGGCCGACTTGGGTCGCGCGGGGGCCAACAGAAACGTCATGAGGGCTCCGATGAGCAACAGACCGCCGGCCGTCATGAACGATGACGCGTAGCTGCCCGAGCGGCTCTGGAGCATCTGCTGCAATCGCGGCAGGACGAAACCGCCCATGCCCCAGGCGGTGAACACCAGCCCGTAATTCACGCCGAAGCTTTTGAGGCCCCAAAGGTCCTTGGTGAAGGAGGGGAAAAGCGACAGATTGGCCCCGTAATTGAATCCGATCAGCGTGGCGATCAGCACGATGACCACCGCCGGCATGTCCTGCGACCCGGTCACCGGGATGGCGAGGAACATCAGGACGGCTTGGCAGGCGAGCACGATCATCAGGGTCCACCTGCGACCGATGCGATCCGACAGGATGCCCGCGACGATGCGTCCGGCTGCGTTGCCGATCGCCAGAACGCCCACCGCGACGTAGGCCCAGTCTCCCATGCTCTTCTTGGCCATGCCGCTGACGCTGCCGATGACCATCAAGCCTGCGCCGGCGCCGATGAAATACATCGCCCATAGCACGTAGAAAGTGCGAGTGCGAAGCATCTGCCCCGGCGTGGCGGTTATGGCGGCTGCGGCAGCCTTCTTCTTGGTAGTTGCGCTGGCGGCGACATAGCCGGCAGGGGGATTGATCAGCAACAGCGACAGGCCGCAGACCGCAATGGCGAACACGATTCCGTAGAATCTCATCGCTCCCAGAACTCCGTAGTGTCCGAGCAGATAGTCGGACAGCGGCGCGATGTACACCGAGGCCAGACCGAAGCCGGCGACGACGAGGCCGGCGATCAGGCCGGTTCGGGCCGGCGGAAACCACTTCAACGCCGGTGGCGTGGCCGACGAATAACCGAACCCGATGCCTGTGCCTGCCAGGACGCCAAAGCCCAGGACCCACACGGTGTAGCTTGTCGTCGTCGAGACCCAGAGCAACCCGGCGCTGACGAGCAGGCCGCCGATGAACGCGGTGATGCGAGGCCCCAGTTTGTCCTGGCAGCGACCGGCCAGGATCATGGCGAACGCAAAGACCAGGCAACACACGGCGTACGGGTCGTTCAGTCTCGTCGGATCCCAGCCGAAGTCCTTCGCGATCGCCGCTTTGAAGACGCTCCACGCGTAGAGGATCCCCAAAGCCAGGTTGATGCCTATTCCTGCGAAAGCGACAATCCAGCCACGACTGGCGATGGAGTTCTGAGCGAGATCGGTCTGGTGCGCTGTGAGATCGGCCATAATCGCTCCATGCAATTATTGATGATTGATGAAGGATGATGGATGATTGACTGAAGAGAGTCCGCCTTCCGCGTCCCCTCATCAATAATCAATCATCCATCATCCATTCGGCTGTCATTTTCCCCGGCCTTTGACCAGGACCTCGACTACGCCCGGATCGGCCAGGGTCGTGATGTCGCCGAGGTTGTCGGTGCTGTTCTCGGCGATCTTGCGGAGGATTCGCCGCATAATCTTGCCGGAACGGGTCTTCGGCAGGGCCGGCGCGAACTGGATCACGTCCGGCGCGGCGATCGGGCCGATCTCCTTGCGGACGTGCATGACGAGTTCCTTTTTGAGGTCCTCGCTCTCATGGACGCCCTCTTTGAGGGTGACAAAGGCGTAAAGGGCCTGTCCCTTGATCTCATGCGGCATCGGCGTGACCGCAGCCTCGGCAACCTTGGGGTGGCTGACCAGGGCGCTCTCGACCTCGGCAGTGCCGATGCGGTGGCCGGAGACGTTGACCACGTCGTCGATTCGGCCCATCAGCCAGTAATCGCCGTCCTGGTCGATCCGGCAGCCATCGCCGGTGAAGTACTGATCGGCGAACATCGTGAAGTAGGTGTCGATGAATCGCTGGTGGTCCCCCCACATGGTTCGCATCATGCCCGGCCAGGGTCTGCGGATGCAGAGCTTGCCGCCCTCGTTGGGATCGCACTCGCTGGCGTCATCCCGCAGCACGACCGGATCGACGCCGAAGAAGGGCTTGGTGGCGCTGCCGGGCTTGAGGGTGAACGCGCCGGGCAGCGGCGTGATCATGAACCCGCCGGTCTCCGTCTGCCACCAGGTGTCGACGATCGGGCAGCGCTCGTGGCCGATATTCCGGTGGTACCACATCCAAGCCTCCGGGTTGATCGGCTCGCCGACCGAGCCGAGGATCCGCATCTTGTCGAGCTTGTACTTGGCGGGCCACTCCTCGCCCAGACGCATGAGGGAACGAATCGCAGTGGGGGCCGTGTAGAAGGAGGTGACGCCGAACTTGTCGCAGATCTGCCAGAATCGCCCGGCGTCCGGATAGGTGGGAATGCCTTCGAACATGAGCGACGTAGCGCCGTTGGTCAGCGGGCCGTAGACGATGTAGGTGTGCCCGGTCACCCAGCCGATGTCGGCGGTGCACCAGTAGATGTCGTCGTCGTGGACATCGAAGACCAGCTTGTGGGTCAGAGACACGTGCATCAAGTAGCCGGCGGTCGTGTGGACCACGCCCTTGGGTTTGCCGGTGGAGCCGGAGGTGTAGAGGATGAACAGCGGGTCTTCGGCGTTCATCTTCTCCGCTTCGCATCGGTCGGAGGCCTTGGCCATCTCCTCCTCGTACCAGGAATCGCGGCCTGTCTGCATGGCGCACGGGTCGTCCGCGGCCTTGACGACGATTACATTTTCGACGGTGGGGGTCTTCTTCACAGCTTCGTCCACGATGGCCTTGAGCGGGATGTGCTTGCCGCCGCGACGCGAGACGTTGGCGGTGATGATCATTTTGCAGTCGGAATCGTTGACCCGGCCTTCGATGGCGTCGGCGCTGAAGCCGCCGAAGATGATCGAGTGAATCGCCCCGATGCGAGCGCAGGCGAGCATCGCCACCGGGAGTTCCGGGACCATGGGCATGTAGATCGCGACGCGGTCGCCCTTGACGATCCCTTTGGACTTCAGGACATTGGCGAACTTGCAGACTTCCTTATGCAATTGCTCGTAGGTGTACTTTTTGACGGCCGAATCGACCTCTCCCTGCCAGATCAGGGCGGTCTTCTTGGCCACCGGGGTGCCGAGATGGCGATCCAGGCAATTGTACGAAACGTTGAGTTGGCCGTCGGCGAACCAGGTGTGCTCGATCTTCCGAGCGGCGGTGTCCCAGGTGTACCGCAGGCTCTCGGTCGGCTTCTTGAACCAGCTCAGCGTCTGGGCCTGCTCCAGCCAGAACCCGTCGGGGTCCTTGAGCGACTTTTCCCACATTTTGTGGTATTGCTCCTCGCTGGAGACATGGGCGTTCTTTTTGATGCGTTCTGGGGGCGGAAATATTCGCGTCTCGGTCATCAGCGAGCTGATCGCTTTCTCTGGTGCCATTGCAGTCTCCTTGTGTGATTGAGTTGTTCGCCTCGATACGGTCTCCCGGATGTCGTCGGCCGGGCGTCTGTAGGTATTAAAAAGAACATACAAATCTAGGTATCATAATACTCACGAGGCTACTAATGTAAAGAGTCTTTTATATGAAGCTTCATGAATGTTGTCAAAGAAAAATCTGTCGCATCCGAAGAACAAGGGGCGAATCCGCTGCGAGACGTCACTTCATATCGTGTGCGGGGGGAGGCGATGAGCACACCTCGTTTGGACGCCTTGAGGACGGGTCTCTACCGTAACCCCTTGTTAGACAAGCGCTTGCTACTTGTCACAGACAGCAGGAGGGGGTGTAACAGGCAATCGACTGCCATGGGGTGTGGGTTGTCTGAGGCAGGGCAGAACGTTGGACGAAGCCGCCGACGGTTGCAGGCCTGCCGCCGCAGGACTCTCTGAGCCTGGCTAGATGCCGTATCCCGGTCGTTGTACAGGGCTCTGGCTGAGGGTCCAGTAGTCCTCGATGGTTCGGATGGTTTCCAGGAGGTTCTTGTACTGGGTGGATTTTACCATGTATCCGGCGATGCCCAGATCGAAACTCTTGAGGATGTCTCGCGGAGCATCGGAGCCGGTCAACGCGACGACAGGGATGTCCGTCAGGAATGGATCGTCCTTGAGAATCTTGAGGAACTCCAAGCCGTCTGTGTCCGGCATGCCCAGGTCGAGCAGGATTAACCCCGGCTTGTCGTTCTCTGATGAACGCAGGTGTTCGAGAGCCTCTCTCACGCAGGCAACGTGAGCGAAGGGGCCGTCGAGTCTGGAGCCCTGAATCGCCCGCTTGATCGCCATGGCGTCAACCGGGTCATCTTCCACAAGTAGAATCGGCATGTTGCAGGTCATTGACGCCCTCCGTCGCTTCGTACGGCAGCTCACTTAACGTCCAGTACAGATCGATGGTTCGGATCGCTTCTACGAACTTTTTGTAGTCAACGGGTTTGATAATGTAGCCGGCCACGCTGAACCGGAAACTCTGCACGATATCGCGTTCTTCGCTTGATGTGGTTAGGACGATAACGGGAATCTTCTTGATCGCGGGATCCGTCTTGGCGATCGCCAGGAATTCGGTCCCGTTCATTTTGGGCATGTTCAGGTCCAGCAGGATCACACAGGGCTTGTCGTTTTCCGGATTCTGGAGGTAGGCCAGGGCCTGCTCGCCATTAACCGTATGCTGGAGCGGGTTCGCCACCTTCAGATCGCGAAACGCCCTTCGCACCGTCATGGCGTCGATGCTGTCGTCTTCAACGAGCAGAACAGGTCTGGAGCTTTTCATTTTGCAGTTCCTCGTGTATTCTCTGAGGTAGTGTGAAGAAGAAGGTGCTTCCTTCGCCGAGCGCGGACTCGACCCAGACTCTCCCTCCATTCAACTCAACAATCTTCTTGACGAGCGTCAGTCCGATGCCTGTGCTTTCACGGTCATCCCGCGGCGACAGCGTCTGGAACAGTTGGAAGATTCGTTCGTGGTATTTCTCGTCGATCCCCGGTCCGTTGTCCGTGACGCGGAACGTCCAGCATCCCTCGTCGCCGCTGCAACCGATGGTGATGTGCCCGCGGGGTTTGTCCATGTACTTGATGGCGTTGCTGATCACGTTCTGGAAGACCTGTGTAATCCGGGTTCGTCCGCACTCCACCACCGGTAACTCATCCCGGATCGTGATCTCGATGTGTTCGGGAGCAGCCAACAGGTCCACAACCTGTGGGACCAGTTCGCTCAAATCCACGCGCGTCTCTTCCTCCGTGATTCGGCCGATCCGCGAGTACTGGAGGATTCCATCGATCAGGTCGTGCATGCGATCGACCCGGTTGAGCAACAGGGACAACTGCTCCTTTGCCTCCGCGCCAAGCTGGTCGGCACAATCGGCAATGATCCATCCGGCCAGCGTCTTGATGCCCCGCAGGGGCGCCTTCAGATCGTGTGACACCACGTAGGCGAAGTCGGTCAACTCCTTGTTCACTCTGGAAAATTGCTGATTGGCGTTCTCCAACTCCTGCACGAGCCGTGTCTGGGCGGTGATGTCCCGGAAACACCACACGCGTCCCACGATCTGGCCATCCAGGACTTGTGGTTTCGAGTATCTGTCGAACACCCGCCCATTCTTAAGGTGGATAACTACGCTGGTCTCGGCCATCGGGTCGGCGTCGAAATGTTGCACGTTGGCCACGGTCTTTTCGGGGCATTGCAGTTGCTCCAGCATGAAGGGCAACAGCGAGTCCGCCTGCCCCGACGCGAGGATCGACTCGGGGACTTGCCACATGGCTACGAATTTCTTGTTGAAGCCCTTGATATGCCCGCACCGATCGTCAACGAGAATCCCGTCCGCGGTCGAGTCCAGCGTGGCCGTCAGAAGGGAGACCGAGTGCCTAAGTTCGTCGTCGGTTGCCTCCCGGTCGGAGATCTCCTTGCGCAGCCTGCGGTTGATCTCCGTGAGTTCCTCCGAGCTGATGTCCAACGAACGCTCGACCAGACGCCGGTCGGCGTCGAAGCCGTCGTAGGCATCGCTGATCGACGCCAGCAGGGGCAGGAATTCCACCGGGATGGCGCTGCTGTCCCCTATGTGTTTGGCGATCTGTCGTTGTAGCAGTTTGTTCATGATTGGCACAATTGCTCTGAGAAGGTCGTGATCGTCATGGTTTGGTTGTGCAACTCGGCCTGCTTGCGGTCGAGTCCGACGGGACAGATCTCCCCATAGGAATAGAAGCCCGTCATCGTGGTGTCGTCCCCAAAGGCGCTTCGGACGCTTTCGACTTCCTCGTCCACGCGTTGTTTCAACACCAGTTTTCGCCCCACGCAACTGATGAGTATGGCCAGCGCCGGAGACGGGTCATCATCGCCTCGACATTGCCGGGCCGAGTCGATGGCGCCGTCGACGAGACATTCGAAATTGGCTCTCATCAGACGAGCGAGACTCCCCTCCGGGATATCTATCCTCATCACATGGGATATAATCCGATATTCAATGGCATGCGGATTCTATCATGT
>CALMMH010000832.1 GCA_937868145.1 uncultured Phycisphaerales bacterium | reverse complement strand
GCCTCCGCCAGTTCCTCGAGACGCCCACATTCAAGGCTCTCTGGGAGCAAAAGTACTTCGTTCGCGACAATGGAGTCGATCGCAACCGCGACGTGTGGCAGTACCTCGATGGCGTGGCCGCCCACGACGAGGACGACAAGGCCGAAGGGTGCGCCCGCCGCATGCTGCGAAACCTCGTCGAACTGCTCGACGTGGATTCGCTGCAGGATGTGGGCCGCTGTGTCGTCGAGTTGGAGGAGTACTTCGCTACGACGTATCCCGGCAAGAAGGACCCCGAGCGAATCCAGCGGCTCAAAGGGATGTGCCGCGAGTGGGAGGCCGAGTGCGTCTGGGGCTATTACGGCTGGCAATGTGAGAACATCCGGCATCTCCGCCTGAGTTTCTACACCGGCGACATCTTCACGAAAGAGCCCACCATGGCCCAGGATGTTCCGCCGATCGTGACGGAGCTGAATCGGGTCAATCCCGACGTGATCACGGTGGCGTTCGATCCGGAGGCCAGCGGGCCGGACACGCATTACAAGGTGATGCAGGCGCTTGCGGAGGCGATTCGGGTTCATCTCAAGAGCTCGGCGAAACGCGACGTGAAGATCTGGGGCTATCGCAACGTATGGTTCCGGTTCGAGCCGTCCGAGGCCGATCTGTTCGTACCCGTGAGCCTGAACATGTTCTCCGTCATGCACAGCGCCTTCATGGATTCGTTCATCACGCAGAAGGACGCGTCGTTCCCGAGTTATGAGTACGACGGCCCGTTCTCGCAGTTGGCGCAGCGAATCCAGGTCGAGCAGTACCAGAAGATCAAGACCTGCATCGGCCGCGAGTGGTTCTACAACCATCCCAACGCGCTGATTCGCGCGACGCGAGGCTTCGTCTTCCTGCGGGAAATGTCGCCCGAGGAGTTCCTCAGCTCCTGCCGCGAACTGCGGAAGTCGGTCGAAGATCGCTGAGAAGGAAATCAGCCTGAACCGGCTCGTCAGGGCGAAGCTGTTCTTGTGAGCTGAACTACCGCGATCACCGGAAAGTGGTCCGAGGGGTAGCGGTTGTCCTTGTTGTCGCGGAGGATCTCGGTCCGGAGCACCTTTGTATCCGGCTGGGCGAGGATGTAGTCGATCTTATTGCCCGTCGTGCCGCCCTTGAAACCGTGGAATGTCCCAGCCTCCTTTGCGTCGGGATGCAACACGCGGAACGTGTCCACCAGGACCACCGGATTCTTTGCCAGATCACTGTTCGTGGCCGGCAGTTCCTGCTCGCCTTTGAAGTATCGCACGACGGGATTGTCCTCGCCGGCGTTGAAGTCGCCCGTTACAAGGACCGGGTCCGCGTGCTTGCGGTCGCGGATCCGCTGGGCCAGCAGGACCGCGCTTCGATCCCGCGAATACTGCGAGACATGGTCCAGGTGCGTGTTGAACAGGTAGAACGCGCGCCCGGTGTCTTTGCGGAGGAAACGGCCCCAGGTGCAGATTCGCGTGCAGGCGTTGTCCCAGGTGATCGAGCCGGGGATCTCGGGCGTGTCCGAGAGCCAGAAGGTGCCCGAGTCGTCCAGGTCCAGACGGTCCTTACAATAGAGGATTGCGGAGTATTCGCCCTTGGTTTTGCCGTCGTCGCGGCCGCCGCCGATCTCGGCGTACTGCGGCAGGGCGGCGCGGATGTCGTCGATCTGGAATCGAAGGGCCTCCTGGAGCCCGACGATGTCCGGATTGTGCCGCCGGAGCACGTCGCAGGCCATCTCCTTGCGATTGGCCCAACTGTCTTGCCCGTCGTTGGCGGTGCCGTAGCGGATGTTGTAGGTCATGACGACCAGGTTCGGCTCCGAAGCGGTTTGACCGCCGACCGCCGAGGCATATGTCTGCACGGCTGCGATCAGCAGGAGAAGAATTGCGAAAAAGCCTTTGGCTCTGTTGTGCACAGACGATCCGGCCGTTCTGACATGTTGCACGGTGTTCTCCTTCGATTGCGGGTTATGCCTTGAGAGTGGCTTGTTTCTGCTCGTCCGAGAGGGATTCGTTCAGCGAACCGGAACGGAAGCCCTGCAGGTCCATGGTGATGAACTGAAAGCCCAGGCTCTTGAGTTTCGCAACGACCTGCGAACGGATGGGTTCGGCCGCGAGTTTGGCCATATCGTCCGGACGGACCTCGATGCGGGCGATCGTGTCGTGGTGTCGGACGCGGAACTCGACGAAGCCGAGCGATCGCAGGAAGTCCTCGGCCTGATCGATCTGTTTGAGCCGCCGCTCCGTCACCTCCAGGCCGTAGGGGATTCGCGACGCCAGACACGGCGAGGCCGGCTGGTCGGCGGTCGAAAGGCCCGCTTGTCGGCTGAGCTCGCGGATCTCCTTCTTCGTCAAGCCCGCCTCGGCCAGCGGAGAGCGGATGCCATAGACTTTCATCGCCTTGTTGCCGGGACGGAAGTCGTCCAGGTCGTCGTGGTTGGCGCCGAAGATCACATGATCGAAACTCCGCTGCTTGGCCACTTCCAAAAGGGTTTGGCACAGGTGAGACTTACAATGAAAGCACCGGTCGGCGTTGTTGGCCTTGAAATGCGGATCGTCCAACTCGCTCGACTGGATGACCATCAACTCGGCGCCGATTGCCTCCGCGGTTTTCCGGGCTTTATCAGCCATGTTGCCGGGCTCGGACGGGCCTAGGCTGATGCAGGCCAGGACCTTCTCCGGCCCTAGCGTGTCGACCGCTGCCTTGAGCAGATAGCTGCTGTCCACGCCGCCGGAATAGGCGATGACCACCCGACCCAGTTCTCTCAGGACCCTTTGAAGGGCCTCATGCTTGTCTTTCAGGTTCATACCCACCTTTACGTCCCGGCCTCCGCCATTGCTCGATCCAAAAGCTCCCGGACTCCAGGTTTCTTCGCCCAAGAGGTCAAGGGCCCGCGGGCGTTGTCTTTTGTCCCTCGCGTGCACTCCCATAGACCCGGTCGAAGAGCTCCTGGCCGAGATGCTGGTGTGCCCAGAGCCACCACAGCTCCTTCTCCGTCGCATTCGGATGCCGCATTCTCAAGCCGGCCACTGCAATACCCCTGCCCATCTCGCAGGTATCGAAAACGAGCTCCAGTCTGCGATCCACCGGCATCTTGCGGATGATCTCGTAGTGAACCCGCTGCACCTCGGGCGGGGTGTCCTTCATCACTTTGTACTTCGGTCGGCGTTTGGCCATGCTCCTGAGCATACCGCAGAACGCCCCGGCAGGGTAGCCGGAATCGCATAATTGAAGGCTCTGGGACGATCCGGGTCGATTCGGGGCTGTTCACGGAGACCAGGATGAGCCTCTCTACGTCGTGGTCTCCTCGAAGGCGCGATCCAAAAGGTTGCTCAGGTCGAGTCTTTTCGCCCAGGTCTCCAGGTACTCCAGATCGAGGGCCTCGCCCTGGACGAGCAGGATGCCCTGGACGTCGTCCCATTGCTCCTCCCGGTTGGCGTCGGGCTCGTTCAGTTGCCGGAGCTTCAGCAAGATCACGTCCTCGGGGGAGACGAAGCACAGGTCGCCCTCCTCGGACTCGCCCAGTCGTACGATCCGGCTGCGAAACAGGATCTGTCGCTCGAACTCGCTGGGACCCAGGACGAACAAGTCGATCTTGAAAGCGGTGGCGAAGTGAATGATGCTGAAGTTGCTGCTGTAGGCCAGGGCCTGCTGCATCGCCAGCTCGTTGATGTAGAACTCGTTCTTGAGCAGGTCGTAGAATCGGTCGGCCGCCGGGGTGAAAGACAGCACGCCGAGATCCGCGTCCCGCGTGAACCGGACCGTGCCGTACATGGAACTGGCGATCGACCCGCCGATGGCGTACGGGATGCCCAGGGCGTCGAGGACCTCGGTCACCCGCTCGAGCACGGCGATCTCCCGCTGCTCGCTCACGGTCCGGCCCTCCCGTAGACGCTTTCGAACAGTTCCTCGCCCAAATGCCCGCGGGCCCAGATCTGCCAGAGATCCTCTGCGGTCGCCGCG